>CADEFG010000005.1:9349-24234 GCA_902826505.1 uncultured Acidobacteriota bacterium | reverse complement strand
TAAGTTTTTCTTTATACGTGCGATACATTATTTTCTTACGCTCGGTTTCCGCATTGAGAATGAGAAGGGAATTTAATCTTTGTTGGACAATTTCGCTGTCGCGGACATAATTTGCAAATTCGTTGAAATTCGGTTGGCGGGTATCGGTTTTTGATTCTCGGATTTCCATGGTTCAATCTCCAAGTTGTTGACGGTTGTTATTTCCTGAGTTTGCAAAAATTCTTTTGATAGTTTTTCGAGTTTGTCTTGGGCTTCAATATCTTTTAGGAGTTTAAACAATTTGGAAGCAGTATAAAAAAGACTGTGTGGCTCTTCAGCTGTCCTAATTAACTGACCAAGAACTTCAAAAAAATCACTTCTCGCAAGTTTTTGATGAAAGGAAAGCCGTTTCCGGTTGCGTCTGTTTAGGCAGATTGCATCTAGTTTTTTGTTATTGTGATTCGAAATTCGAAAAATTTCCTGTTCCGGTAATAAAATTCCTTGAAGGTTATTTTGGATTTCCAAAGTTAAGCCGATATATCGTTCAAAAATTTCACGAAATTCATAAATTGATAATAAAAATTTCATTTCGAATATATTATTTTCGAAGAATTTTTTGATTTCATCAATTTCTGCCTCTTGGTTTGCATCCAAATTTAATCCGTTATCGAAACCATTCTTGTAAAGTTTTGTAAATAAAGATTTTCGGGCAACCAATTTTATGGCGAACGGAATCCAAAAGACAAATCTGATCAGCGATTTCAACAATAAAAATTTTGTTTCGGTCTGTTTACGGTTTTGTATAAAGTAATAAACACCAAAAGGTGCACCACAGGCAAGATAAATTATTATAAAGTCACGAAAGTTCATCCCGATGTTGGCGTTGGCAATGAATATGCCACTCTAAATAGAATTTGATCGTGAAATTACTTTTATAATAGAAATGTTGAGGAAATCGAAATTGGTTTAAAAAACAAAGGAACAATTTATTTGGTAAATGCGTTAAATAAATTAGCAATACGCAAAAAATAAATAAACTCTTTGCAGATTGCAAAAAAAAATACGCATACTGAAAATAATTTGCAAAAGATATTTTGATTGCCGTCTATAAAGTGGCATTGAAATTGCAAGTTACAACGAGCAAGGAATAAAGGGATATTTCTTAGGGATTAATAAATTAAAATCATACAGCATAGAAAGAGGGAATTATGACAGCTAAGGCAAAAATAAAAGTTATCAAGAAAAGTGAGATGAAAGCGGCGGAAAAGCCTGCAAAGCCCGTCGTTGTTCAGAAAAATTCAAAACAAGTGGCGGCTCGTGAAATGGTTTCGACGGTGACGACCTGGGTCAGCGATGTCCAGCAACGCAAGCGCGACGAAACTAGACAGGCGATCGAAAAGTTTTTCTCGCCACAACCGCAAAAATGCGGCGCGTAGGTTTTTGATGCAATTTGTTTGATTTTGCTTAAGTCTTTATCAAAACAATACAATTTCTGATATTATTGGGACGGTCAAATGAGACCGTCTTTTTTTTGTCAAAGCCAAAATTACAATCATATTTTGTTTTTAAAGATTTAATTATTTAGACTTAGAAAAATAATTTTGTGCTAAACTGCAAAAAAGTTAGTAAATTCACTTCAATAAATATGACCGGAAAAGTTGTAATTGTGACAGGTGCGAGTAGCGGCATCGGACGAGCAACGGCAATACTTTTTGCAAAAAGCGGCTCAAATGTGATCGCAGTTGGCAGAAATGAAAAAGAGTTAAGCGCTTTGCGGAATCAGGCACAAGGAAAGAAAGGTTCGATGAAAATTCATCTCGCCGACATCCGGGAAACGACCCAGGTTGAACGCTTGGTCAACGACACCGTGCAAAATTTCGGTCAAATTGACGTTTTGGTCAATTCAGCCGGAATCATTATGAACGGTTCAGTTGAAAATACGACACTGGATGATTGGGATAAAATGTTTGACATCAATTTACGTTCGGTTTTTTTTATGATGCAGAAATGTATTCCGCACCTTGAAAAAACAAAAGGAAATATTGTCAATGTATCCAGTGTTGCCGGAGCCCGTTCCTTTCCAAATGTTTTGGCATATTGTGTGTCAAAAGCCGGTGTTGACCAATTGACACGTTGTGCGGCATTGGAACTTGCACCAAAAAACATCCGGGTGAATGCCGTAAACCCTGGTGTGGTTGTGACAAATTTGCATAAACGGGGCGGAATGGCAGATGAGAGTTATCAAGAATTTCTGGAAAACTCGAAAAATACTCATCCGCTCGGGCGGGTTGGTCAAGCCAAGGAGGTTGCCGATTTGATCTATTTTCTGGCATCGGAAAAAGCTTCCTGGATCACAGGCGCGACCTATGAAATTGACGGCGGACGCGCACAAACTTGTGCGCGTTAAAATTCAAAATTGACAGCCACAATTTGAAAACCCGAAATTTTCGATGAAATTTCAACTTCTTCCAAGCACATTTGACGAAAACGGACGCGCGTCGGCGCGGCAACATCTGGCGTGTTTCGTGATTGACGACCTGATTGCTTTTGATGCAGGAAGTCTGGCAATTTCCACAACCTCCGCACAGAAAAAACAGATTCGCGATGTTGTGATTTCACATGCTCATCTTGATCATATTGCCGGTTTGCCGCTTTATATAGATGATTTGTTTGCAACAATTAAACGACCGATTCAGATTCACGCCACGGCGGAAGTTATCGAAATCTTGGAGCGGGATATTTTTAATTGGTCAATTTATCCGCGGTTCTCAGAGCTTAGAAACGACCACGGAGTTGTCTTGGAATATCGTCCATTTGAAATCGAACAGGATTTTTTGGTCAAACATCTGAAGGTCAAAGCGGTAAAGGTCAATCATAAAGTTCCTTCGGTCGGATTCATTGTTTCGGATGAAAAAGCAGTTTTTGCTTTGACAAATGATACGGCGGAAATGGATAGATTCTGGGAAGTTGTTAATGAAGAAAAAAATCTCACAGCAATTCTCGTCGAATGCGCATTTCCCAACGAACTAAATACTTTAGCCTGTAATTCGCATCATTTGACGCCAAGCGTCTTGCAAAAAGAATTAGCCAAATTAAAAACAAATTGTCCCATTTTTGTTGTCAATATCAAACCAATGTATTTCGACCAGGTTTCTCGACAAATCAAAGATTTGAAAATTGAAAATCTACAGGTTTTAGAAGTTGGCAAAGTTTATGAATGGTAGAATTTTGTGAAACTTTAAAGATTTTCACGCTTAAAATTTACTGCCTCAAACGAACTTTGACGATGTTCGCCAGTAAAATCATACAGGACAACGCGACCATTCGGTAAAACTTCCTTAATTCTGAAAGTTCGTTCCTGACGGCTTTTCCCCGGCATAATTTCAGCGCGAAAAGTAACCGCCATTTCAGGGCGTGCCCAAACGTTCGGGCGAATCATCTTGCGGTAAAAATTCTTAAAAAATCCCATAATTAATCTAAAGAATCATCCTTTTTTTTATGCTTGACTTTGCGCTGCGATGGGCGCGCTTTTTCATCGGACTTTTCCTGACCAAATTTCTGGCTTGGCGGTGCGGTTGGTTTCCGGATCGAATCAAAAATCGGCTGCTCTTTTTTTTTCTTTTTCGCCTTGCCCATAAAATAAACCATACAACAGAATTGGGAATCTTTCACGAAAAGGTAAATTATTATTGACAACTTCGACAGAAAATTTAACTATAATTAACAATTTGGCTTTTAGTTTTAAAAAAATTAACATAAATTAGGGGGTAAAACTTGACTGAAAGACCAAATCGCACCGGTCAGATTCGTCGTTTTCCGCCGCGATTGCATAACAAGACGACGAAATATCGTCGTCCGTTTTGGCTTCCGGCATCTAATTATTACATTCTGGCAGCAGCGATATCTATTGCTTTTTTCTTTTTGGTTTGGGGGATTTTACACGATGGGGAGGAAGAGACGCCGTGGATTCCGGCTGGAATGGGCGCGAGTTTGATTTTGATCGGGGCGGTTTTTTTGCGTGAAATTGTATTGCGAAAAGCCCGTAACCGCTATCTTTTGATCGAAAAAAGGCTTGATTTTAATTTGGATAGCGCAACGCTTCACAAAAAAAACTATTCCCAAGAGAAAAAATTATCAGTCGAAAAAAATGCGGAAATTATCAAGCAAATTCAAAAAAAATCCGATGCCGCTAAGGTTTTTATGAAACTTTCCGATGGGCATTATGAAGTTTTTGAAATTTGTAACGAGTATCTTGAAATAAACAAAAGGGAATTAGAAACCGTCGGGTTGGGTTCGCCCCGCGTGGCGGGTTTGCGGCGCGGCAGAGAAATTGTCAAGCAAATGCATAAGTTTCATCTTTTGAGCTGGGCGGAGATCGAAGCGCGCCGACTAACCCTTGATGCCAAAAACCGCGCCACCATGGCGGAAAAAACTGAAACCGCTCAAAAGGCGTTGAACGTAATAACAACAACCTTAGAATATTACCCGGATGAACAGCGGTTGGTTGAATCGGAAGTTGCGATCAAGGAGTTTATAACTTCAATTCGGGTCGCACATTGGATCGAACAAGCAGAGCGTTCAGCCTTCAAAGGCAATTACAAGCGGGCAGTCAGTCATTATAAAGATGCACTTTTTTTCCTTGCGAGAGAAAATGCGCAAAGTAAACAAACAGATTTACTTGCAGAACAGATCAATTTAGAGATTCAAAAAATCCTCGAGATTTCCACAAAAAATAAAAATCTCGGCAGTAAAAAGAGAAATGATTAGTCAGAAATGTCCAAAATGTCTCAGCAAGCGTGTCCGGCGAGGCTATCGTCCTACACCGATATGGTCAAAAATTATCTTTCGTTATAATTTATTATGCGATAATTGCAATTGGGAATTTACGGGGTTTGCCGTTCCGGGAACTGTTTCAGCAAAACCCACAAAAAGCGCAAAAAAAAACCAGACCGTCAAAAAAAATGAAAATTTCAAAGATAAACCCACCGGTATCCCAGTTGTTGAATTGCCGCAAGAGAATATAGAAGAATTAGTTTCCCTCGATACTTTGACGGTTAAAAAAAAGAAAGCCAGAAAAAAAGGTCAAAGTTAAACTGAAACCGGGTGTTTTACTAATGAAAACAGGGAAACTGTGGAGTATTTTGGTAGTTTTACTTTGCACATTTTGTTGGCAAAGCCGGACGGTTGGACAAACGCCGACCCCGACTCCTGAAATCAAATCTCAATCACAAACAGATTCAGAACTTAATTTGATTCATTTAGGTGATTTGATCGACGTTGATGTCATCGGAAGCATTGAATACGATTGGCGCGGAACGCTGACGCCCGAAGGATTTCTAAATGGACCCGAAGCAATTGATGAGCGGATTGTGGGGCTTTGCCGTAATGAGGAGTCGGTCGCGCAGGATATTGCCAAAGCTTTTCGAAAAATTTTGCGCGAACCGAAAGTAATCGTCAAAATTCTTGATCGCTCAAATCGTCCTAATTCGACGCTTTTCGGAGCCGTCAAGATGCCGCAGCGTTTTCAAATAAAACGTCCGGTTTGGCTAAACGAATTGATCATTCTTGCCGGTGGTTTTACGGAAAAAGCCAGCGGCGAGATTCAAATTTTTCGCCCCGGAAGTTTGAGCTGCGCCGAAATAAATTCGCCAAACAATTCAACGGCTGAAAAAGACATTAATACCCGTGAACGTTATATTTCCGCGCGGCAGGACAACGGTTCGCAAACGATCAACATCAGAATTACTGATCTGTTAAGCGGAAAAAAAGAGGCGAACCTGCAGGTCTTGGGCGGTGATATAATTACGGTTTTGGAAGCCGCGCCGATTTATGTAATCGGCGGCGTGACGACTCCGAGACAGATAGCAAATCGTTCGCAAATGACAGTTTCCAGAGCAATTGCCGGTGCCGGCGGTTTATCAAAAGATGCAGACCCAAAAAAAATCACAATCTTTCGGCGCGCCGGGAGCGAAACGAAAATTATTGAAACGGATTTGGATAAAATTAAAGCCAACCAGACGGAGGACCTGATTTTGCAAGCCTTTGATATTGTTGAGGTTTCACAAAAGGGAAGTGTCAAACGAAAATATCCGCCGGTCGTCAAAGTTGATGATTTAAACAGTGAAAATTCCTCAAAATTGCCGCTTCGTGTTATTGATTGAATGTTGTTTTTGTGAAACAATCTAAACTTTTTGATTGTTCAGGATCTGAAAATTTGTTATCAATATAAAATCGGCTTTCATTCGAGAAAGTTTTTAAATATAAATATGGCAGAAAAAGAAAGTAAATACAGCCGCCGCTCAATCGCCCTTTTTTGGCTTGTGCTGGTGGCAATCGTGATCGGTAGTTTAATATATTTTGAGCAAATCGCAATTCTTTACGTGCTGGCAACTTTGGCGCTCGCCGTGTTGCTTTTGATTGTTGGTTTTTCGGATCTGGAAAAGGTCGGCGTCGAAAACCCGGAATAATTTTAATGATTCGGCAGGCAAAATTTTTATCGGTTCTCTGTTCGTTATTGATTTTTTCAGTAACAGCGATTGCCGATGCCCCGCTTTTTGCCGAGGTTTCAAAAACACCCGGACTTCGCTGGAAAAAAGTCACGATTCCGATCGCTTTTTCAAATTCTTTGATCAAAACCAATCCGGCTGTCAGACCTGAAAGCGATATTCAAGGTGCTGTCCGGCGAAGTTTGGATGCTTGGGAAACGGTTGCCAATATTGATTTTCAAGTAATTTGGACGGATAAATTATCGGTCAGTCCGGCGGGAAATGCGGGGGACGGCACAAGTCTCGTAACAATTGCGCAAACGCCGGAAAATCTTTTGGTCTTTGGCGGTGAATCGGCTGAAATTTCTGCACGCACAAGAGTTTTTTTTAATCGCAAGGGCGAGATTTCCGAAGCCGATATTATTCTCAACCCGTATCAACAATTTTCGACCGACGGTTCAGCCGGAACATTCGATTTTGAATCAACTTTGACGCATGAAATCGGTCATTTGCTTGGTTTGGATCATTCCTCGATTATCGGTGCAACGATGAATGAGCATCAGGGGAAAAACGGGATTTTTAATCTTTCGAGCTTTAGTCCGCGAACCCTGAGTGAAGACGACATATCGCAGATTCGGGCAATTTACGGAGCGAGGGATGAGGACGATTGTTGCGGTGCGATTGACGGAAAAATTTCGCTTTCAAATGGTAAAGCGGCAAAAGGCTTCAACCTTTGGCTCGAAGAATCGGAAACCGGACGAGTTGTTCTTGGAAGTAAGATAAATCCGGACGGCAGTTTTCTTTTAAAAGGTTTGCCAGCCCGTAAATATCAAATTTATATCCAAGACTCAGCTTCAAATTTTTCCGGGCAGGATTTGGGCGAAATCGAGATTACGAAGGGCAGAACGACGAATCTGCTCAGAAAAATCATACTGTCACCCCGAAATTTTGACGCTCAGTTTTCAGGTTTTAACGGACAGCTGTCAAATCTTGCCGTTCCGATCAACAGCGGAAAATCCTATTTGATCTATGTTGGCGGCAAAAATCTAAATCCCGAAGATTTAAAAATAGGAACAACTTCACCATTTATCACGGTTTCAAACGGCAATTTTACGAAATATGATTATGGTAAAGAAATTTCGGTGTTTAGTTTTGAAAATAAAAACAGCGGCGGAAACTCCGGTCGGCGATTATACGATCTATTTGCAGAATAAAAACGGTTCAATCGATTTTTTGCCCGGCAATTTAACCGTCGAGAAGTTTGTAAATTCCTGGAGTAGTTCGGTTTTTGAATAAAATTTTTTTTTGATCATTTTAAAATACTTATCAAAAACCGGCGCATAGTGATTTATTTTACCCTTTTTACCGGCTCTCATTTGTAAATTACATAGCGTCAGATCATCTCTTCGCTTGACCTGCCGATAAATAACCGTAAAATCTTTTTTGTTCTATATTTTGTATAATTAAAAAGACTTACCTCCGAATTCTGTGTCGGTGACAAAAAAATATTCGATATAACATCAATAAAGACCGCAGATATGTTTATCTGGCGGTCTTTTTGCACTTTAAAGGGGAATATGGAAAAAGTTAAAAGAAGTTGGCTACAAAGATGGATGTATCAAGGGGTTGAGGAAATCGAAGGACCCCACGAACAGGAAGGCAGACATCATCAGCATCCGTGGTGGAAAGTCATGTGTTTGACGGGTGTTGACTATTTTTCGACGCTCGGTTATCAACCCGGAATTGCCTTTATCGCCGCCGGTGTCTTGTCGCCGGTCGCTACCTTGATTTTGATTCTTTTAACTTTGTTCGGTGCGTTACCGATCTACAGCCGGGTCGCGAAGGAAAGTCCGCACGGCGAAGGTTCGATCGCGATGCTCGAAGCCTTGCTTTCGCGTTGGAAAGGCAAGCTCTTTGTTCTGGCGCTGCTCGGATTTGTCGCAACAGATTTCGTTATTACGATCACGCTTTCGGCGGCTGACGCGACTGCCCACGTGCTTGAAAATCCGTTTGTCCAGGGGAATTTGCATTTTCTTGAGCATCCGGTGGCTGTCACGCTGGTGCTGATTACCGTTTTGGGAGCCGTTTTTCTAAAAGGTTTTAAAGAAGCGATCGGCATCGCGGTCGTGCTGGTCGCCATTTATTTGATCTTGAATCTGATCGTCGTAACGGTCGGGCTGTACGAAATTTTCTTTGTCCATCCCGAACTTCTCGCCAATTGGAAGTCGGCGCTTTTTACCAATAAAACTTCAACCGGCGGAGTCGAAGCGCGGAGTGTCGTGATGATCGTCGCGCTTTCGCTGATCGTTTTTCCGAAACTTGCTCTGGGACTTTCGGGATTTGAAACCGGCGTTGCCGTGATGCCTCTCGTCAAAAGTCCGAACCGCATCGGAAATACGCGAAAAATGCTCGCAACTGCCGCTTTGATCATGAGTTTTATGCTGATTGCCAGCAGCTTTATCACCAGCGTGATGATTCCCGAAAAAGAATTTTGTCCGCAAATTGCCTGCGATAATGCCGAAAAAATACACGAACTTCCGACATTTTGTGCCTGCGGAACCGAAAAAGGCAAAGCCAACGGACGCGCCCTGGCGTATATCGCGCACGATAAATTCGGCGAAATTTTCAGCCCGGCGGTCGGCAATGTTTTCGGAACGATCTACGACATCAGCACGATTTTGATTTTATGGTTTGCGGGTGCGTCGGCAATGGCGGGACTTTTGAACATCGTCCCGCGTTATCTGCCGCGTTACGGGATGGCTCCCGAATGGGCACGCGCGACGCGTCCGCTGACGATCGTTTTTACCGTTATTTGTTTTGCCGTGACGATAATATTCGAAGCCGATGTTGACGCGCAGGGCGGCGCTTACGCAACCGGCGTACTGGTTTTAATGAGCTCGGCGGCGGTCGCCGTAACGCTCTCGGCATGGCGGCGAAAAAATCGCTGGAAATGGGCTTTCGCTTTGATTTCATTTGTCTTTGCCTATACCACGATCACCAATATCATCGAACGTCCCGACGGCATCAAGATCGCGTCGTTTTTCATCTTTACGATCATCGCCGCTTCCTTTATCTCACGCGCCCTGCGCTCGACCGAGATCCGCATCGACAATATCGTTTTTGACGATAAAGCCAAAGAATTTCTCGAGGAAATGGAAACCGGCGATATTCGGATCGTCACCAATCGCCGGGAAAAAGGCGATGTCGCCGAATATCGTTTCAAGGAACACGAAAAACGGATCGATAACCATATTCCATCGACCGATCCGGTGATCTTTTATGAGATCGATCTCGGCGATGCCTCGGAATTTAAGGGAAAACTCAAAATCCGCGGCGTCGATGTCGATGGTTACCGGGTCTTACGGACGGAATCGCCGGCAGTGCCGAACGCGATCGCGGCATTATTGATGTATCTGCGCGACCGGACGGGAAAGATCCCGCATGTCTATTTCGGCTGGAGCGAAGGGAATCCGATCATGTATCTGATCCGTTATGTATTGTTCGGGGAAGGCGACACGGCACCGGTGACGCGCGAGATATTAAGACAGGCGGAAACGGATCCGGAACGGCGTCCGAATGTTCACGTCGGCGGTTAATGGAGTTGCTCAAAATTTAATCGATTGCGTTGCCGTTTATCAAATTAGGGTGTTTTTCTAAATAACAACTTCGGCAAAAAACCGGGCGACCTTGCGAAGGGTAAAACGGAACGGTGGTGTAAGAATGACATTTTGCACAATGGACGGCGACTTCGATTCTTTGTTTGACGCCGGCGGCTTGCGCGGCGGTAATCGCCGCCAGTCTTTCGTTTTTCGCTTGTTTGCAGGCTTTGCATCGTTTCGGCGGATTTGTTAGTCCTTTATCGCGGAAAAATACTTGCTCTCCGACCGACCAGACAAAATCCTGTCCGCAATCTATGCAAAGGATATCTTTATCCTGAAATTCGACTTCGTCGGCAAATGTTCTTTCGTTAAACTCTTTTAGGTTATTCGATTCAACTTGTGGTTTCATCTTCCCTCCTTGCTTTCGCTTAAACTTTCTTCAAAACTTTTTTTGAAAGAAAGATTTACTGGGGGCTAAAACCTTTCTCCGGTCAGGTCGCTGGATGAGAAAAAAAATCTCAAAACACGAGGGTGCGAACCTTTTCGGCAAAATTAAAAGCGATTACACAATTTATGTTCTGTATAGTTTTTAATAGAGTGAATCTTTGTTGAAATTATAACTAATGTTTTGGGCTGTCAAGTGCATTTGTCACAAAATCAAAATATTTTGTTTGGAAACCCAACTTTGTTTTAAATTTTAGAAAAAAAGTCGGTCAAGTTCAACCAAAAACTAAAAAATAAATTCTCTCCGATAGACTAAAAAATATCTTTTTGAGATAAATAAAAGCAATGAAAATATTGGTTATCGGATCGGGCGGGCGCGAACACGCGCTGTGCCGCGCATTTCAAAAAAGTAAAAGAGTCACGAAAATATTCTGCGCCGACGGGAACGCCGGAATCAGCGAGATTGCCGAATGTGTCAGCATCAAACCGACGGAAATCGAAAAGCTGGCGGATTTTGCCGGGGCAAATGCAGTCGATCTGACATTTGTCGGCGGCGAAACATCGCTGGCGCTCGGCGTGGTCGACGAATTTGAAAAAAGAAATCTGAAAATTGTCGGCGTCAGCCGGAAAGCCGCGCAATTAGAATCGAGTAAATCCTTTGCCAAAGATTTTATGGTGCGACATTCGATTCCGACCGCCCGTTATAAAACCGCCTTTTCGACCGCCGGGGCAAAAGAAATTTTGGAAAGCGGATTTTTTGGTGAAACGGACGCGGCGACGGTTGTCAAAGCCGACGGTTTAGCGGCAGGCAAGGGCGTTGTCGTTGCGAAAAACCGCCGCGAAGCGCTCGAAGCGATTGACGACCTCGAAACAATCGTCGGCAAGGAAGCGGTCGAAAAAATCGTGCTCGAAGAATGTTTATCCGGCAGGGAAGTTTCGCTGATCGCGTTTGCTGACGGCGAAAATTTCGCGTTGATGCCGCCGGTGCGCGATCATAAACGGATCGGCGACGGCGATTCGGGGGCGAACACGGGCGGCATGGGAACAATTTCCGACCGGCTTTTGTTAACCGAAGAACAAACCGCCGAAATCATCGAAGAAACAATCAAACCGACGCTCGCGGGTTGTCGCGCCGAAGGTTTTCCGTTTCGCGGAATTTTGTTTTTGGGGTTGATGATGACCGATTCGGGCGGGAAGGTCTTGGAATACAATGTGCGGTTCGGCGATCCTGAAACACAGGTTATTTTGATTCAACTCGAAAGCGATTTTGTCGAAATCTGCGAAGCGATTCGCGCGCAAACGCTCGATAAAATTTCGATCGAATGGCGCTTGGGCAGCGCGGCTTGCGTCGTTCTGGCTTCGCGCCATTACCCGAACAAACCGCAAACGGGAGATATTATTTACGGCTTGGATTTGGCAAAAAATCACGAAAGCGTCGAAATTTTTCACGCCGGAACCGCCCGGGACGAGCGCGATCATTTTATAACTTCGGGCGGACGAATTCTCGGCGTAACGGCGGTCGGCGACAATCTTTCGGAAGCGATCAGCCGCGCCTACGAAGCCGTTAACGATGTTTCGTGGAATGGAATGCAGTACCGGCGCGACATCGGCGGATAAAGTAAACCGGGCAGCGGCATCGTAAAGTGTTGTTCAAGAACTGCCACGCCGAAGCGCAGAGAAACCGCAGAGGAACGCGGAGGAAATCTCAGCGTAAAGCTTTGCGTCCCGGCTGCATAATATTAACTTCTGATTGCCCAAACTCTAAACAGCAATCGAGAGCACTCGATTGCTGTTTAGAGTTTATTATTTATTCGATCCTCAATATAGATGAAGTCGGAACGACGCCGCTCGCGCCGAAACTGACGGGCGGCGTTTGATAAAACAGATACCAGTTTAAGGCTGAAGGACGATAATTCACGATATCGATCATGCCGTCACCGTCGTAGTCGCCCGGCTGCGGAAGATCGCCCGAGAGTCCGTAAAAGTAGGAAAAATAGGTGGAATTCGAGCTTCGCAGCATATGAAGAACGCTGTTTGAAGGACGATAAACCGCGACATCCGCCTTGCCGTCGCCGTCCCAATCCGCGGGAATCGGCTTGTCAGAGCCGAGTCCGAACTGCACTACTGCGTAATTCAGATCCGAGGATTTCAGGTAATACCAGGTTCCGTTCGCAGGACGAAAGACCGCCAAGTCTGTTTTCTGGTCGCCGTCGTAATCTGCGGGCACGGGTTTGTCGCCATCCAGTCCCCAATGCGCGACGGTGTATTGCTGAGTTCCCATAAACAGGATGTACCAATTGCCGTCCGATGGTCGCCAGACGGCGACGTCGGAAATCGAATCGCCGTCGTAATCCGAGGCGACCGGTTTATCACCGGGCAGACCGAACTGAACGGCGGACGGCTGCTGGTCGGAACTGCGGAAAATCCACCAAACACCGGTGCTGTTGCGGAAAACTGCATAATCGGTCGTCCCGTCGCCGTCGAAATCACCGGGCGCGGGAATATCGCCCAAACTTTCCGTACCCCAACTGAAAGAAACGCTCGGGGCGTTCGGGTTAGTGCCCGGCAGATATGACCATTCGCCGTCCGCCGGTGTCCAGTAGCTGAAATCCGTCGTGCCCGAATGGTCGAAATCGACGAGCATCGTTTGTCCGACCGGATTGCAGACGTTTTTCTGCACAGTCGCGGTCGCTTCGTTAAATAGTTTACGCGGTGGGCTTTGAGCCGGATTTGTGCCGGAGATAACAGCCGTATCGATTTTGCCGTCCCTGTCAAAATCGCCGGGAACACCTCTGAAACTGTAGTTGAAGATTTGCGGTGAAAGATTTCCCGCGCCGTCGTTGGTGAAGACGATCGTTTTGTTGATGTCCCAAGCGGTCACCAGAACATCCGGGCTGCTGGCTGAGCCGCCGAAATTGCCGGCATAGAACCATCCGTTCGAGGTCGAATTGTAGTTTTGCTGGTTGATGACGAGCAGGTAATCCGTTCGCTGAAAACTGTTGCTGCCGGTATTGACGAGGAGCGAAATCTTGCCGTTCGTGCCACGCGTGAACAGCATGACGTCGGGTTTACCGTCGCTCGTGTAATCCCTGACATCGAATGGCGCTTCGCCCGTGCCGTAAGTGATTGCGTTGGAAACGGTCGTAAAGACTCCGCCGCCCTGGTTCAGCAGCAGATTACCGCCGACGATGAAATCGATTTTGCCGTCCGTGTTGAAATCGCCGGGAAAAGCAAAGCTTCCACTGGCAAAAACGACCCCGGTCTGGAACGAACCGTCGCCGTTGCCCAAATGGTAGCGTATTCCATTGGCAGCCCAGATCAAATCGCCCTTTCCGTCGTTGTTGATGTCGATCAGATGAAGCGCACGACCCGACATGATCGGTTGGATCGGTTTTCCCGTAAAGGTTCCGTCGCCGTTATTTCTGAAAACCTGATCGCGGATCGAGGGTGAAAAGTAATGCAGGAGAACGTCTTTGAAATTATCGTTATCAAAATCTCCGATTATGTAGGAAAAGATTTTATTGTTGTCCGGTGCCTGGAAGGTGATCGGCGCGCCGAATCCGCCGCCGCCATTCCCGGGCAGGATGATAAATATTTCTCTGTACAAATCCTGCTGATGGGTGTTTAAGCCCACGAGATCCGGTACGCCATCGCCGGTCATATCGACGGCGTCAAAAAGATTAACGCTCATCGGCACGAGAGTCGTCGAAAAGCGTTTAAAGTAGGTTCCGGCGCATTGCGCGGCAATTTCGGGATTGAGAAAGATCGAAATAAAAGTTACAAGTAAAAGCCGGAAAATCTGTTTTGATGCTTTACTGCGCGACATAGAATTCCTCCTTTTTTGAAAAAGTTTGGTTTGCGCTATTCATATTTAGAATTTGCGGCAAAGTCAAAATAAAAATGACGCGAAATGCGGCAAAGACAGCGAATATGTTTTTCGATGTTTTAGAGCCCGACGAATCAATACTCGTTGCGCTATTTATGCCTTATTCAATTCTCAACATCGAAGCCGTCGGCAAGACGCTGCTGCCGCCGAAGTTGGTGGAAGGGGTTCGGAACATTACACCCCATGCTTGAGTGGCAGGACGGTAAAAGGCAATTTCGAAAACAGAGTCGCCGTTGTAATCGCCGGGTTGGATGATATCGCCCGGATTGCCCATTTGGTAGGAAGAGTAAGCCAGATTGTGGCTTCGAAGAATATGAAATATGTTGTTCGAATCGCGATAGACGGCGATGTCCGCTTTGCCGTCGCCGTCATAATCCGCCGGCACGGGTTTATCCGTGCCGAGCCCGAATTGCACGGCGGCAAAATTCAAGTCCGAAGATTTCAGGTAATACCAGGTTCCGTTCGCAGGACGAAAGACCGCCAAGTCTGTTT
>CADEFG010000005.1:1365-9249 GCA_902826505.1 uncultured Acidobacteriota bacterium | reverse complement strand
CGCCGTCGTAATCCGAGGCGACCGGTTTATCACCGGGCAGACCGAACTGAACGGCAGACGGTTGTCCGTCCGAACTGCGATTAATCCACCAAACACCGGTGCTGTTGCGGTAAACCGCAAAATCGGTTCTGCCGTCGCCGTCAAAATCACCGGGTGTCGGAATGTCGCCCAAACTTCCCGCGCCGAAAGGAAAGTAACGTTGTAAGACAGGTCCCTCGTTGTACGTTTGATAACCCCACCAACCAGTATCCGGCGTCCAATAACTGAACCCGGTCACCCCGGCACCGTCGAAATCAACCAGTCGCGACTGTCCGACCGGATTGCAGACATTTTTCTGAACGGTGACCGTTATTTCCTGAAAAAATTTATGTGGAGCGTTGGTATTGCTGAAGCCGTTGGAAACGGCGACCGCATCGGTTTTTCCATCCCCGTCTAAATCGCCATGTAAGTTAAAACTTCCGTTGAATACGTATTTGAGAATTTGCTGCGAAAAATTTCCCGAACCGTCGTTCGTGAAAACGTAGGTTTGACCATATCTGGGTGAAACGTAAAGAATGTCGGGAGCGGCATTGCCGCTGAAATTCCCGGCAATAATGAACCCGGATGAGTCCCAAAACGTCTGATCGGCGTTGACCGGATATTCCGTCCGCTGAAAAGTGTTGTTACCATTATTGATATGAAGCGAAATGCTCGCGGGCTGGCTTCGTTTAAAGGTGACGAGGTCGGATTTTCCGTCACCGTTAAAATCTCTGACATCGCGGACGGATTCGTTCGTCAGGAAAGTGATCGCATTCGGGACGGTCGAAAAATTACCGCCGCCCTGATTGATAAGCAAATTCGCGCCGGCAATAAAATCCGGCAAGCCGTCGGCGTTGAAATCGCCCTGCGCCATTCCGGGAGCACCGGCGATTTGGACGCCGCTTTGAAACGTGCCGTCGCCGTTTCCCAAATGGCGACTAACCGCGCCGTTGAAGCTCGTGTAGGTGATCAGGTCGCCTTTGCCGTCGTTGTTGATGTCCATCAGAAATCGTGCTGAAAGACCGCCCTGCCCCGATTGAGAAGCAAACTGCGTAAAAGTTCCGTTGCCGTTATTTTTATAAATCCGAAAGTTCGGTGTCGGAAACTCGAACCTCACAAAAAGATCTTTGAAATTATCGCTGTCAAAATCGCCGATGGTGAAAGATACGATGTTATTGGGCGTATCAATCGTCAACGGGGTACCGAATCCGCCGCTGCCGTCGGCGGGGAGAATAATAAATTGATTGCCGCCGGATTGTCCCGGATTAAAGTTTCTGCCGACCAGATCGGGGATGCCGTCGCCGGTCATATCCGCCGACAAGCTGATCGCTCCGTTGAGCTGAAAAAGCGTGGTCGAAAGTCGCTTGAAATATGTTCCGCCGCATTGAGCCGCCGTTTCAAACGGCTCGAAAACCAGCAGACAGAAAAAAAACAGACCCGTAAAAATATTGCTAGTCGAAGCATTTTTAAACATAATCTCTCCCAATTTGGATGTGATTGATGACGACTCCAACCACCGTTGGATCAAGCGCAAAATTTATTAAATTGACTCCATTGTCAGGCAATATCATAAAACAATTTTTTTGATAAAAACCTTAAATTTCCTAAAATTATCTAAAACCCGGGAGTCTTCGCAATTTTAAGCATCGGGGGGTAAAATCTGCTAAACTGCATTCGGTTCAAAATAAAAATTAAAACTTAAAATCTGTGCAGGAAAAAAGAACATACAAATATTACGATTTGATCATGGCGGCGTTTGTCGCGGTTTTGCTTTGCTCGAATCTGATCGGGGTGCAAAAAGTTTCGTCGGTCAATCTGCCGTTTTACGGCGAATATATCTATGGCGCGGGCGTTTTGTTTTTTCCGATCAGCTATCTTTTCGGCGATATTCTGACCGAAGTTTACGGTTATGCGCGGTCGCGAAAAGTGATCTGGGCGGGTTTCGGCGCGTTGATTTTTGCGTCTTTAATGGCTTTGGTCGTCACGTATTTGCCGCTGCCCGTCAACGTTCCGCCCGAACAATTGCAGGGAAATCTCGAAAAGCAGCGAGCGATCGAAATGATCTTCGGACAAACCTCGCGCATCGTGCTGGCTTCGCTGACCGCCTTTTGGCTTGGCGAATTCGTCAATTCATTCGTCCTTGCCAAAATAAAAATCTGGATGTCCGGCAGATTTTTGTTCGTCCGGACGATCGCTTCGACGATCGCCGGAGAAATCGCCGATTCGCTGATCTTTTATCCGATCGCTTTTTACGGCGCACCCGGTTGGACAAACGAACAGCTGATCAGCGTGATGATCGGCAATTATTTTATCAAAGTTCTCTGGGAAGTCGTCGCGACGCCGTTGACATACCTGATCGTCGGATTTTTGAAAAAAGCCGAACACGAAGATTTTTACGACAAAGAAACAGACTTTAACCCGTTTAGTCTTGAAACTTGAAATAATTCGCAAAATTGTTTGCACAAAAATTGCATATCGTGATGATTCAAAACGGCAAAGGAACATTTCCGGCGTCGCTTTACGAACGAAATGCCCAAGATCGAATCATACAAACGTCAGGAAGTCTCGCTGATTTTGCTGAATATCGCCGTTTTAGCGGCGCTTTTCGTTGTTCACATCATTTTTCTGTTCGAACTCGGCAATCCTTCGGTTTTTCTGCTTCTGACACTTGCCGTGCGGTTCGTGATTTTGATCTTCGAACTTATCTGGCTCCAAAAATTAAACGAAACCGTGAACCCGAAACTTCTCAAGGTTCACACGCAAATTTCAATTTGGTTAAATATTGCCTTTGCTTTTATCGCCTCGATTTTCGGCGGAACCGCGGATAGCCATTATTCGGTGTTAATGATAATTCCGATCATTCAAGCCGCCTATTATTTTAATTTGACGCAGACCATCGGGATTATCGCGGTCACAATCGTTTTGACTTTTCTCGAAGTTTGGATTTATTTTCGGCGCAAACCGCCGGTTGATTTCGGCGAGTTTTTCGAAGCCGCGACCGTTTCGCTGATCTTTTTCGTGGTCGGCTTTGTCGTCTGGTTACTGGTCGGAAATCTGCGCGAAGAAGAAGCGAAACTCAAAGAAAGCCTCTCCGAATTAAAAGAAACCCAGGCAAAATTGGTTTCCGAAGAAAAGCTCGCCGCTGTCGGACGGCTTTCGAGCGCGATCGCACATGAGATTCGCAATCCGGTCGCGATGATCGCGAGCAGCTTGGAAATGGCGGTAAAACAAAAAGAAAATTCACCTTTGAGAGCCGAAATGTTTGAAATTGCCGCGCAGGAAGCGACTCGTTTGGAAACCTTGACAAGTGATTTTCTGTCTTACGCCCGCACCAGAGAACCGGAGAAAAAAACGAATAATATTTACGAAACGCTCGAATATGTCGCTAGTTTGGTCAAGGCAAAACTCGCGGAAAAAAAGATTCAGATTGAGGTTCTGTGTGAAAAAGATTTAACGGCGGATTTTGACGCATCTCAAATCAGGCAAGCGATGTTGAATTTGGTATTGAACGCGGCTGAGGCGACCGTTAACCAGGGCAGGATCAAAATCGGCGGTCAAAAAGCCGAAAGAGTTGTAAAATTGTTTGTCGAAAACGACGGCGCAATGATTTCAGGGGAAAATGGCGAGAAAATATTCGAGCCTTTTTTTACAGACAAACCGAAGGGCACAGGTCTCGGGCTTTCAATCGTCCGAAATATCGCGCATTCGCACAAAGGCGAAATTATTCTGGCAAATAATGAAAAGGGCAAAGTAAGATTTGAAATTTTGCTGCCCGTTTAAAAACAATGGCAAAGATTCTGATTGTTGACGATGAAGCAAATATGCGGCGGATTTTGTCCTTGATCTTACAGGAGGACAAACACGAGATAGTCGAAGCCGACGGGGTCAAATCGGCATTAAATCTACTTTCGACAACGACTTTGGATCTGGTCATCACCGATAAAAAAATGTCCGATGGTGATGGTTTCGAACTTCTCGCGGCATGTCAGGAAGCCGACCAATCCTTGCCCGTCGTGATGCTGACGGCATTCGGAACGATTGAATTGGCGGTTGAAGCGATGCAGCTGGGAGCGTTCGATTTTATTTCAAAGCCGTTTGTCGCCGAAGTTGTCAAAGCCGTCGCCAAACGCGCGACCGAACGCACAAAATTAGTTCGCGAAAACGTAATCTTGCGCGAAGAAGCCAAACGCTTTGCCTTTGCTGACGAAATTTTAGGCGAAAGTAAGGCAATTAAAATATTAAAAGACAAAATCTTACGGGTTGCTCCGACCAATGCGACGGTTTTGATCACGGGCGAAACGGGAACCGGCAAGGAATTGGTTGCCCGCGCCATCCATAAAGGCAGTTTGCGAAAGCATGAAACATTTTTGGCGGTCAATTGTGCCGCGGTTTCGGAACAATTACTCGAATCCGAACTTTTCGGTCATGAGAAAGGTGCTTTTACGGGAGCCGACAAAGCCAAAAACGGACTGTTTGAAGCGGCGCATCGCGGAACGCTTTTTTTGGACGAAGCCGGCGAAATGTCTCTAAATCTTCAGGCGAAACTGTTACGGGTTTTGACGGACGGACACTTTATACGGGTCGGCGCGACATCTCCGCGCTCGGTTGATGTGCGGATCATTGTTGCCACGCACCGCAATTTGCAGGAACGCGTCAAAGAAGGATTGTTTCGTGAAGACTTATTTTACCGGCTTGCCGTTGTTCCGCTCGATGTTCCGCCATTGCGCCAAAGACGTGAAGATATTCCGATTCTGGTCGAATACCTGTTGGGCGAAACATCGCGCGAACTGAAAATCGCCCAAAGAAAAATTACCGCCGAAGCGATTCGGGAGCTTCAAAAATATGATTTTCCGGGAAATATCCGCGAACTCCGAAATCTGGTTGAACGCGCCAATATCCTTGCTCCAAACGAAGTGATAACCGCTGATGATTTTAATTTTAAGCCCGAGATCAAAAAGGAAGCCAATTTTTTTGATGATTTGCCCGAAAACATCGAGTTGCCGAAAGTCCTCGAAAAGATCGAGCGAAATTTGGTGGAAACCGCATTGCAAAAAGCCGATCGTGTGCAAGCCGAAGCCGCCCGTCAGCTCGGAATCTCACGCAGCGACATCGCCTACAAGATAAAAAAATACAATCTTTAAATCGCTTGTCAAAATTTTAAGACAAGCAGATTTTATTTTGTCCGAAATTTAATACAAATCAACGAATAAATTTCATTAATAACTTCCTGTACATCTTCCAAACTTCAAATAATTCAATAAATTAGCCTGTAGGCACAATCTTCGCAAAAAGGTAGATCGTAAATGCCGGCGAGGTCTTTACGTTGTTGGAAAACTTTGGGGCTATCAGAAAACTTTCCCTCAAGCCAAACGAACCGAGGGAAAGTGTTTTGAGTGCCGGTGAATTCGAGGGTGAAACCGGCACTCAAAACGACAAAAGGAGGAAAAATTATGTTACCGCCAATACCGAGTTGGGATGGACTCCATCCGATCATTGTTCATTTTCCGATCGCACTTTTATTAATTGCACCGATCTTGATAGTTTTAGGCTTGATTTTTCATAAAAACGGGAAAGCCTTTATGGTTTCGGCTTTTGTTTTAATGCTGATCGGAACGATTGCCGCCTTTATTGCCGTCGCGACCGGCGAAGCGGCGGGCGAATTTGCCGAAAAAATGACAAATGCCGAAGCCGTTTTGGAAAACCATGAGGAACTAGCCGAAACGACCCGTAATATTTTTGCGGCGCTAACCGTGATTTTCGGTGCGTTTGTTTTTGTTCCGATGCTTTTCAAAAAAGAATTCGGACAAAACATCGCAATTTTGATCGGTCTTGCTTTTCTTTTGTTCTACGGAGCCGGAACGATCGTTTTATTAAATGCCGCGCATGAAGGCGGTCGGCTGGTTCACGAATTCGGTGTGCGCGCCGCGATGAATGCGAACGGGCAACCGGGCATTCAAATAAAACGAAAGGATGATGATGATTAAACGGTCTATTCAATAAAGGTAGGAGAAAATATGAAAAGACAAATATATTATTTCGCAATTTTATTTAGTTTGAGCATGTTGGGTTGCGGTGGTATCGGTGAAACCCGAAAGACCGAAAACGAACAAAAAACGCCTCCGATTTCAGGTAATTCACAAACGGCGAACAAGCCGGACGAACCGATGACAAACATGAAGAAAGAAGTTGACCGGGACGCCGACGATTTGAAAAAAAGCAATACTCCGGGAAATTCAAATGTCAAAACTCCAAGATCGCAAAATCCAACGCAAAGCGATAACGATGATTTTGGGAAAAAAAATGAGCGCGACTCAAACAACCGGACCAGAACAAGGGAGCCAGAAAATAAACGAAGTGACGAAAAAGATGACGAAAATGATGAATTTTGATAGAAATCATCGAATTTTTTCAGATAAGGATGCGGAATGAAAATTTCACATCCTTTTTTGATATTCAAGGTTTTTCACGGGCGGGAATCTTGAGTATTATTCTATCTTATGAAACAAACTTTCAAAGCGCCGATCAGGAATTATTCAGGTTCCCGAAAAAGTCATTCGGAGCCTGAATTTCAAAGCCGTCGAATAAAACCGCGAATTCGGGCTTTGGTTTTGTTTTTGCTTTGGATTTTCTATTTACACGGTTTTGCAATAGCGCAGGATGAAGAAGACAACACGCCGATCAAGGTTGATACGCTGCTTTTTACGATTCCGCTGACCGTCAGCGACCGGAAAGGCAATTACATCGCCGGGTTGAAAAAGGAAAACTTTACGATCTATGAGGATGGTCTGGAACAGGGTATCGAGCTTTTTTTGAACGAGGAAGAGCCGATGAACGTTGCGATCCTGCTCGATACGAGCTACAGCACTAAAGAGGTTTTGGATAATATTCAAAAAGCCGCGCGCGATTTTGTCAAAATCCTCAGAGCGGGCGACAAAGCGGTGATCGTCAGTTTCGATGACCGCACCTTGTTTTTAAGCGGACTCGAATCCGACCGCAAAACCCTAACGAACGCGATCGAAAAAGTGCGCGTTTCGAACGTTGACGGTTCGGATATGTATGAGGCGATCAAGCGCGTTTCGCAAAATTATTTTGCCGCTCTCAAAGGCAGAAAAGCGATCATCGCACTGACCGACGGAGTCGTTGCGGGACGCGGAATTTCTGCCCAGCAAACAATCGATACGATGCAAAATTCCGATACTTTTTTTTATCCGATCATCTTTAAAACGGACTCGAATTCTGCGAACAAAACCGGGAGAAAAAGACCCGTGACCGTTGAAATCCTTGAAATCATGGCGGCGGAAACCGGCGGGAGATTTTACGAAAAGGATTCGACCAAATTGAAAGAAGCCTTTCAGGCGATCGCCGAAGACCTGAAAAATCAATATTTATTGGGTTTTTATCCGCGCCGCACCGAAACGGGAAATTCGCGCAGCCGGATCAGAGTGACCGTTAATCGGACGGATTTTATCGTCAGAACAAAAAAGCGGCTTTGATCTTCAGGGTCAAAATCGTAATGCTCAAAAAATAACCGAAAAATAAATTCAAAAAGCTTTTTAAAAATCACCCAAAATTTGGGTTGTCTATAAAATATGAAACGAACTGTCAAAGCCCCGACCGGAACCGAACTGACCTGTAAAAGCTGGCTCACGGAAGCCGCTTATCGAATGATCCAAAACAATCTCGACCCGGAGGTCGCGTTCGATCCCGACAATTTGATCGTTTACGGCGGGCGCGGGAAAGCGGCGCGCAACTGGGAATCGTTCGATGCGATCTTAGAGAGCTTGAAAAATCTCGAAGCCGACGAAACGCTGCTCGTTCAATAGGGCAAACCGGTCGCCATTTTCAAAACTCATCCTGACCCGCCGC
>CADEFG010000005.1:0-1355 GCA_902826505.1 uncultured Acidobacteriota bacterium | reverse complement strand
ATGTACGGGCAGATGACCGCCGGCAGCTGGATTTACATCGGCACGCAAGGGATTTTGCAGGGAACTTACGAGACTTTCGGTTCGCTCGCTCGCCAAAACGGTTGGGGAACACTTGCCGGAAAATTCGTTTTAACCGCAGGCTTGGGCGAAATGGGCGGCGCACAGGCGCAAGCCATAACGTTTAACGGCGGCGTCGGTTTGCTTGTTGATGTCGATAAATGGCGCATCGAACGGCGTTTACAGCTTAAACAGGTTGACATGGCGACCGAAAGTTTGGATGAAGCGCTCGGTTGGGTCGGGGAATTTACCGCGCAAAAAGAAGCCAAATCGATCGCGCTGCTCGGCAATGCGGCGGATGTCCACTGGCAGATTCTGGAAAAGGGAATCTTGCCCGATGTCGTCACCGACCAGACTTCCGCGCACGACGTTCTTTTCGGCTATATTCCGCAAGGACTTTCGATCGAACAGGCAAACGAGTTGCGCAGAGAAAATCAGACCGAATACGAACGCCGCGCGATGGATTCGATGGCGCGGCATGTCGAGGCAATGCTCGAATTTCAGCGGCGCGGCGCGATCGTTTTCGATTACGGTAACAACCTGCGCCAACGCGCGAAAGACAACGGTGTCGAAAATGCCTTCGATTATCCGGGTTTTGTGCCCGCCTATATTCGCCCGCTCTTTTGCGAAGGCAAAGGACCGTTTCGCTGGGTCGCGCTCTCGGGCGAAAAGGAAGATATTTATAAAACCGATGAAGCGATCATGAATCTTTTTCCCGACCACGATCATCTTTCGCGTTGGCTGACGATGGCGCAAGCGCAGGTCGAGTTTCAGGGTCTGCCCGCACGCATCTGCTGGCTCGGCTACGGCGAACGCGCAAAAGCGGGATTAAAATTAAACGAAATGGTCGCCTCAGGCGAGCTGAAAGCCCCGATCGTCATCGGGCGCGATCATCTCGATTGCGGCTCGGTCGCTTCGCCCAACCGCGAAACCGAAGCGATGAAAGACGGCTCGGACGCGATCGCCGATTGGGTTTACCTGAACGCGATGATCAACGCGGTCGGCGGCGCAACCTGGGTTTCACTCCATCACGGCGGCGGCGTCGGCATCGGTTATAGCTTACACGCCGGACAAGTCATCGTCGCCGACGGCACACCCGAAGCCGCGCGCCGCATCGAAAGAGTTCTCACGACCGATCCCGGCATGGGCGTCGTCCGCCATGTTGACGCAGGTTATGAGGAAGCGATCGAATTTGCCGAAAAGAATGATGTGAAAATTCCGATGAAGTAAAGAAGTTAAGGAAAAAAGATAAGGTGGAAAAATTACAACATTTGCCTGAAACGAAAAATATGCCGAAA
>CADEFG010000004.1 GCA_902826505.1 uncultured Acidobacteriota bacterium | reverse complement strand
ATAAAGGCAAACCGATGGATTTAGACCCGCTCGAACCCGCGCACGTTGCCGAAGCGGTCGCCCATTTAAATCTCGCCCACGCGGTCATCACCAGCGTTAATCGCGACGATTTAGCGGACGGCGGCGCGGCGCATTGGGCGGAAACGATCCATAAAGTTCACGAACTGAATCCGGAATGCCGCGTCGAAGTCTTGATTCCCGATTTTCAGGGCAACGAAGACGCGCTCAACACGGTTCTTGCGGCGCGTCCCGAAGTCTTGAATCACAACACGGAAACGATTGCGCGGCTTTACCGAAGGGTTCGTCCCGACGCGAAATACACGCAGACGCTCGAACTACTCGAACGCGCCGCCCGATTTCGCGATACCGAATTTCCGCGTATGAAAACCAAAAGCGGAATTATGGCGGGACTTGGCGAAACTTTTGAAGAAGTCGTCGAATTGATGAAGGATCTGCGCGCCGTCAGTTGCGATATTATGACGATCGGGCAATATCTCCAGCCGTATGAACGCCGCCTGCCGGTCGAACGCTACGTGACGCCCGAAGAATTCAATGAGTGGAAACGAATCGGTCTCGATCTAGGATTCAAACACGTCGAATCTTCGCCCTTAACGCGTAGCAGTTATCATGCCCGGCAACAAACCGAAGCGGGCGAGCTTGCATCATAGCTTAAACAACTGCAATAAAATTTTGCGATCTATAAAAAAAACAGAAAATAAGGAAGTAAAATTGATGTTAAAACTCAAAATAAGTGCATTATCAGCAATGTTGGTCGTCTTTTTCTCGACCCAAGCCTTCGGGCAGGATTCAAAGGATGCCAAAAAGGAATTGCGGCTCAAGGCGTGCGGAACGACCGAGGTCAATTATAAAGCGAGCACCGATAAGGTCAATCACCCGACACCGGAAGCTCCGACCGATAAAGCTCTGATCTATGTGATGAGACCAACGATGATCGGTTATAAAATAAATTCCAAACTCGCCGTTGACGGCGAATGGAAAGGTGTTAACCGCGGCAAAACTTATTTCTTTTTCACCCTCGAACCGGGCGAACATTATTTTTGTTCGGAATCGGAAAATCAGGATTATCTGAAACTTTTCGTCGAAGCCGGAAAAACCTACTATCTTCAACAACAGGTCGAAATGGGACTTATGAAAGCGCGCACGAATCTGGTCGTGATGACCGAAGAAAACGGCAAGAAAAAACTCGCCGATGTTAATTTGAGCGTCTTTGAACTGAAAAGCAAATAAAATTCTTCATTGCGCCACGCGCGGCTTGGCGGGAAACATTTGCATCGAACCCGCGAAAAAAATGTTCAATAACAAGGCTTAAATTACGCGCATAAATCCTGCATTCGCTGACGAGTTTTTTTACACCAGACGAAAAATTGCGGAATACCGGCAAAAATTTTGCGCGTCCCGCCAAAAGCGTCGGACGCTTCCCGGATGAATCCGAGCCCGTCAGCTAACTCCGCAGGCGTTGCCGGAAAGGCAGCTGATTCATTACTGCTCAAGAAAAATCGCGGGCGGACAAAAATTGTCCGCCCGCGATTTTTCTTGTTCGGGTGAATTTTTATACGAATTTTCGCCCCGCCTGAAAAAGCAAAGTTTATTATTAAATGAGAAAGAATTTTTATGCGCCGGTCAAATTCAGAAAAGACGGCTCGATTCATAGTGATCGAAATCGCTCGATCAAAAAACTTATTTGCCGATGCGTTGATGATTTTCGCGTTTCCCGTTTTTTTTACGGCGAAATCGATGCTTACTTTGATGGATCCTTTTAATACTTAAAAAACTGAAAAATGAAAGGTCGACCAAAGCCGAGAAGCGTTTCAACAAATTGGTTTCAAATACCGGGCAGCGAAAATTTATTTTTCTCGGTTGTTAATAATCCGCCGTCGCGGACGTTTATACTTATGGATGACGATTCAAAGGAGATTAACGTGAGCATCACCGCCGCCAACATACTATTAACAAGCGATTCGATCGAGCCCGCAGAAAGCGCGACGCCGCCGGAAGCGATCGCGGGCAACGCTGGGCTCGAAGAACTTGCGGTTCTTTTTCGCGATCATCATAAAGCGATCTTCCGCATCGCGTATCGGATAACGGGCAGCCGGAGCGACGCCGAAGACGTGCTGCAAACGATCTTTCTGCGGCTGACTCCGAACCGGCGCGACCTGGCGCCGAACCCGGAAGCCTACCTGCACCGGGCGGCGGTCAACGCTTCGCTCGATTTGATCAGGAGACGAACCCGCGCCAATCTGATCGCTTTGGATGTCATAGATTTTGATCAAAATCCGAAACTCTCGACCCAGAGTCCCGAAGCCGATTTTGCGGATTTTGAACTGCGCGAGCTTATTCGTCACGCGGTTGCGAAACTCGAAGGGCGTGCCGCGACCGCCTTCGCGCTCCGCTATTTTGAAGGCTACGACAATGCTCGTATCGCTCAGGTTTTAGGGACGTCACAAATGGTCGTCGCGGTCACGCTGCACCGCGCGAGAACCCGTTTGCGCAAAGAGATCGGCAATTATTTGGAGAAACATCATGAAGCATAATAAAAAAGAATTGGACGCAATGATAGACGATGCCGTGCGCGGCATCCGCGACGAGCAGATCGACGAATCGATCATCGATCAATCCGCGACGCGCGTCTGGGCGCGGGTCAGCCACCAGCTTTCGGACGAAGATTCTTTGTCCGCAACTTCAAATTTGGGAAACTTAAATACAATGAACACTAACAAAACTGCCGAACATATTGATGGATGCGCCGATTTTCAATCGCTCGTTCCGGCGTATCTCGAAGGAAAACTTTCAACGGCTCGCACGCTGCTTTTGGAAGACCATATGAACGAGTGCATTCCGTGTCGGCGGGCGTTAAAAAAACAACGCGCGAACGCCAAGACACCGGCGTTTGTCGTTCATCAACCAGCGCGCCGCCGTCCCGAGCGTGAACAGCCGCGCGCGTTTCTGAACGGATGGAGCAAAACCAACGTTGTCCGTTGGAGCGCCGCCGCCGTGTTTGCCATTGGCGTTTGTCTGGCAGGAATGTTCATGTACGAGCGTCTCGATCTGTCCGGGCGGACGCTGGCGGCGACACTTGAGAATGCGAACGGCGCGGTCTATGTAGTTTCCGACGCGCTGGAGAGCCGCCAGCTTTCACCGGGCGAACAGCTTCGGAAAGGCGAGCGCGTGCGGACGGCGAAGGATTCGACCGCCGTTTTGCGGCTCGCCGACGGTTCGACAGTTGAGATGCGCGAACGCTCCGAGTTTTCGGTGACCGAAAATATGCGCGGCGTGACCATCCGGCTCGACCGCGGCGATGTCATCGTCGAAGCCGCCAAACAGGATAAAGGTCGCCTGTATGTTCAGACGCCCGACTCGCTCGTTTCCGTCAAGGGCACGATCTTCGCGGTCGAAAGCGGCACGAAAGGGTCGCGCGTTTCCGTTGTTGAAGGCGAAGTGAAAGTTAATTATGCGGGCAAAGACGAAACCTTACTGCCCGGCGATCAGACGACGACAAATCGTAGTTTGGACAAAACTTCAGTGCCGCAAACGGTTGCCTGGAGCCGCAACGCCGCGCGTTACGCGAATCTGGTTTCGGAATTGGCGAAACTGCGCCGCGATATTAATCAACAGGTCAAGCGTCCGGGCGTCCGCTATTCTTCGAGATTCGTCGATCTTTTGCCGGAGAACACCGTGTTCTACGCGGCGCTGCCGAATTTGAGCGCATCGCTTGCCGATTCACAGCGCATCATGCAGGAACGTATCAGCCAGAATCCGGCGCTTGCCGAATGGTGGAAAGAAAACAAGGGCGACGGCGGCTTTGGCATTAACGAACAGACGCTCACGCACGTGCGCGAGTTCGGCTCGCAGCTCGGCGATGAGATCGTCGTCAGCGCGGAAATTGACGCGAAGGGCGAACCGAACGGCATACTCGTGCTGGGCGAAGTAAAAGATGCCGTGAGCTTCCGCACATATCTCGACGGGCAGCTTGCAAACTTTGCGAAAGAATCGAAAGACGCGCCGAAGCTGCGCATCATTGACGATCCGATGACGGCAACCGTCGCGAGTCCTGCCGTTCCGACAACCGTCGACAACAGTGCGAAAACAAAAGATGCGCCGGTGAAAAACGCCGCGACCAATTCCGAAGTGTTCGTCTGGATTCACAACGATATCTTCGCGGCATCACCGCAGATCGAACGTCTGCGCTCGCTGGCGACGACGCTGAAAGCGCCGGACGCGAATCGTTTCGCGGGTTCGCCGTTTCATCAGCGGATCAACGATATTTACAGAGACGGCGCGGGACTCGTCGTTGCCGCCGATCTCGAAAAGATCGTCGCGCAGACGGTAAGTCGTGATAAAAAGCCGGACGCGGAGCGTCGTCTCGAAGGCTTCAAACGGCTCGGCGTCATGAACTTGCGTCATTTTGTCGTCGAACAGAAGGAAGTCGGCGGCAAAACTTTGAGCCGCGCCGCGCTGACGTTCAGCGAATCGAATCGCGGCATCGCTTCGTGGCTCGCCGCGCCGGGTTCGATGGGCGCGTTGGAATTCATCTCGCCGAACGCGAATGTGGCGACCGCGTTCGTCGTTAAAGAACCGGCGCTGCTGGTTGACGATCTGCTCGGATTTTTAGAGACGGTCGAACCGGACATCAGACGGCAAATGCAGGAAATCGAAAAGTCGCAGGGCATCGATATCCGCAACGATTTTGCCGCGCCGCTCGGCGGTGAGTTCGCCTTCGCGATCGACGGTCCGCTTCTTCCGACGCCTTCGTGGAAAGTCGTGCTGGAAGTTTATGACCAGACGAAATTGCAGGGCGCGTTCGAACGCGCGATCGAAAAGCTGAATCAGTTTTCCGTTTTGCACGGCAAAGGCAAACTGAGTTTGGAAAATACAACGGCGGGCGACCGCACCTTTTACTCGATAAAATCTGCCGACGCGGGACTCGAAGTGCATTACACATACGCCAACGGTTACCTCGTCGCCGCGCCGAGCCGCGTGCTGCTTGATCAATCGATCGCAAATCGCGACGCCGGACAAACGCTGGTTCGTTCGCCGAGATTTATGAGCGCGCTGCCCGTTGACGGCAACACGAATTTCTCCGCGATTTTTTATCACGATCTCGCGCCGCTCATCGGTTCGCTCGCCGAAAAGATGAAGAATGCGGGCGGTGAAGGATTGACGGAAGAACAGCGTCAAAAGCTCGGCTCGATCGACGCGAATGCTCCGCCGACCCTGGCTTATGCTTACGCCGAAGGCGATCGCCTCACGCTTGCCGCGAACACCGAAGGCGGCGCGTTCGGCTTGAGCCCGGCGAGCCTCATCGGTCTGCCGAATTCATTCGAGATGCAGCACATCTTAATGAACGCGATGGGCGATAAGAACGTCGAGAAGAAATAGTGGATAAAAACAACGCGGGTTAGGACGAACAACGACGGACGATTTCGAAATCGTCCGTCGTTGTTCGTCGTATTCAGCAGCTGGGCATAAAATTGAAAAGGTTAGGAAAAAAAATCAAAAACCGTTATATTTTAGGTGTGCGGTTTGATTGGGACAAAAACAAAGCGGCAAGCAATTTTGCTAAGCATAAAGTTTCATTTGAAGAAGCTACGACAGTTTTCGGCGATCCGCTTTCAGATACGTTTGACGACCCGGATCATTCCGCCGAAGAACGACGGTTTCTGATTATCGGGCATTCCGAACAAGGCAAATTGCTGTTTGTGTCGCACACGGACGACGGCGAAACAGTTCGCATTATTAGTGCGCGGGAACCGACCCGGGCAGAACGAGAATCGTATGAACAAGAACAAAACTGAAAATTTAGAAGACGAGATGCGCCCCGAATATGACCTCTCGCAATTAAAGGGCAAAGTGCGCGGCAAATACGTCGAGCGCTATCGGGCAGGGACGAATCTGATTTTGTTGGAGTCGGACGTGCAGGCAGCGTTTCCCGACGCGGAAGCCGTCAATGAAGCATTGCGAATGTTGATGAAAGTTGCTCGCCGGCAAGTTCAGGAAAAGATTTGATTCTTTGCAAACCGATGTCGAAAAAGCTATTGAACGGCAGGCAAAACAACGACTGTATTATTTTGTGACCTGCTGAAATGTATAATAATTCGGTATTAGAAAACTTATATTCGGTTCAATATAAAGTTATGTCTTTCGCTTATGAAATATCGTGTCCTTAAATCAATTGCACATAATTTTTCTCATTCTTTTGTGAGCTATATGAATTATGTTGATGATGGGTATGTGATTGACGACCTTCGCCAACTTGCGCGAGAAGCTAACGGCGAACGCATTAGTATTCATTGGATTCCAGATTCCGAAGTCCAAAAATCTCTACCCGAACGAATTCTCAAAAGCATTGTCTACTATAAGTCTTGGCTTCCGAAGCATGTCAAAGATTCTGGTGCAGATTTGGATGCTGTTCAGAAATTTCAGACGGATATTTTTCTTAAACCAAATAAGCAGATTATTGTGGAAGCACGCTTATTAGATGATAGAGGCAAGGAACATATTTGTAATGTTTCTTTTTAACCTAAAACAGGTATAACCGTAATGTGGAGCGTTTTGACCAAAACTGATAACAGTTGGTGATAACAGTATGACAAGTGTCATTGAACTTGAACAACTGAGTGTGACGTTTGGAAAGCGTCCGATTCTGAAATCTCTGAGCGGTGCGCTCAATGGGCGGGCGATCGGTTTGCTCGGACCGAACGGCGCGGGAAAAACGACGCTGATCCACACGCTGCTGGGCTTTCACCCGCCGACTTCCGGAACGGCGCGCATTTTCGGACAGGACATTACAAGGGATGCCAAGCAGGTGCGCTCGACGGTCGGCTATATGCCGGAGAACGATTCGTTTATCGCCAAAATGTCGTGCGTTCAATTTGTGCGTCTGATGGCGGAACTATCTGGCATTCCGGCGCGTCACGCGCTCGAACGCGCGCACGAAGCGCTCTTTTATGTCGGTCTCGGAGAAGCGCGTTATCGTCCGATCGATTCTTACTCGCTCGGCATGAAACAGCTTGCGAAACTGGCGCAGGCGATCGTCCACGGACCGAAATTGATCATTTTAGATGAACCGACGAACGGGCTCGATCCGCCGACGCGGAGCCGGATGATCGCGCTGATTCGTCAGATTCGCGACGGCGGGCGGGCGCGGATTCTTTTGTCGTCGCATCTTTTGCGCGACGTCGAAGAATGCTGCGACGAGATTCTCGTGCTGAAAGACGGATACATCGCCGCCAACTGTAATCTCGAAGAAGAGCGCAAAGCGAACCGAAAATTTATCGAGCTCGAAACGCGCGGCGGCAACCGCGCAGGTTTTGCCGAAGCGATCGGCGGTTTAGGCTGCGAATACGCGCTCTCCGGCGAGCGGCGCATCAAATTGATCATGCAGGAAAAGGTTGAAATCAGCGATCTGTACCGCCTTGCGCTCGAACACGGCGTCCAGATCAGGCGTCTCAATTTCAAGCGCGATTCGCTCGAAGACATTTTCCTGAAGGCGATGGAAAACGGAAATTTGCCGGAAGTGAGCGCTGAGGTCAACAACGGAAACCGGATCGGGAACGGCAACGGGAGGGCGAACTGATGGCGGTTTATGAGCATTTATACGCGGCGTATGAAGGCGCGCCGAATTCGGCGCGCCAGCGCTTTCTGGTGATCCCGCGTTACGCTTTGCGCGAAGTTTTCAAATCGAAACTGCTCGTGACGTTCTTTATCCTGTGCTTTATCTACCCGCTCGTCGCGACCATTCTGGTTTATCTGCATCATAACGCGAACGCGCTCGCGTTATTGCAAATAAACGTCCGTGAGCTGCTGCCGATCGACCGTACTTTCTTTCGCACTTTCCTTGAAGTTCAAGGCGCGTTTGCTTTGATCCTGACGGTGCTCGTCGCGCCGCCGCTCATCTCGCGCGACTTGTCGAACAATGCGTTGCCGCTTTATTTGTGCCGCCCGCTTTCCCGCGCCGAATATGTGCTCGGCAAAATGGCGGTCATCGTTTTTTTGTTGTCGCTGGTGACGTGGATTCCGGGTTTGCTGATCTTCTTTTTTCAAGCGTCACTTGCCGGTTTCGCGTGGCTGTGGGCGAATCTCTGGATGATCTGGGCGATCTTTTCAGGAAGTTTAATCTGGATCATTCTGCTCTCTTTACTCGCGCTCGCTGTGTCGTCTTTTCTCAAGTGGCGCGTCGTCGCGAGCGGGGCGCTGCTCGGATTGTTCTTCGTACCGAGCGCGTTCGGTGAGATCGTCAATCAGCTTTTTCTGACGCGCGCCGGAAGTTTGATCAGTTTGTGGGCGTCAATGAACAGTATTTGGCGCGGATTGTTCGGGCTTTTCGTGCGCCAGAGCGGAACCATTCGCGGAAAAGTCGACAGTCCGATTTACGAGGGACAAGTTGTTAACATCGCGCTACTCGAGCCGCCGCTCTGGGCTTCGTGGCTGATCATCGCGCTGGTCTGTGCCCTGTGCGTTTGGCTGCTCGCGCGCAAAGTTCGGGCTTACGAGGTGATCAAATGAAACTTACAACATCCACAATCTCGGAATCATCAACGCTGCCTGCCGCTGCCCCAACTTTGCCCGCTGCCCCGGTTTCTTCTGATGAAATGATCGTGTTTGAAGACGTGTCGAAATTCTATGGCGAGATTCTCGGCGTCAATCGGGTTAATTTGCAGATCGCGCCGGGCATTACGAGTCTCGTCGGACCGAACGGATCGGGCAAGACGACCTTGATGAATTTGATGACCGGGCTGCTCAAGCCGACGCAAGGGTTAATCCGTGTTCTCGGCATTTCGCCCGACGCGCCCGAGGCGCTCTTTCAAAAACTCGGATATTGCTCGCAGTTCGATTCGTTTCCGCGCGGCGCGACCGCCCGCGAGTTTATCGAATTTTACTTGCGCGTTCACGGTTACACGAAACAGGAAACCGCCGGTTTGACGCAAGCGGCGCTCGAACGCGTGTCGCTCGTGGAAGCGGCAGACCGCAAAGTTTCGGCGTTCAGTAAGGGAATGCGCCAGCGCGTCCGGCTTGCGCAGTCGATCGCGCACAATCCATCGGTACTCGTTTTGGACGAACCTTTGAACGGGCTTGACCCGATGGCGCGTGCCGAAATCATTCGCCTGTTTCGCGAGTTGGCGGACGCCGGAATGTATCTCATCATTTCAAGCCACATCCTGCACGAAGTCGATATGATGAGTGACAGCGTCGTGCTTTTGCATAACGGTTATGTCGTCGCGGAAGGCGAAGTTCACGGCGTCCGCGATGAGATCGAAGAGCATCCGATCCAGATCCTGATTCGCTGCGACCGACCGCAAGTCTTAGCCGCGCGGCTGTTTGAACACGAACACACGGTCGAAGCGCGCATCCATAATGACCGGCAGGGATTGTTTGTTAAAACGCGTCGCCCGGACGATTTCTATCTGCTGCTTAACAAGGTCATTACGGAGCAGAATCTTCAGGTCGAATCGGTCGCGCCCGTCGACGACGATCTGAATGCGGTCTATCAATACTTAATCACATCCGACGGAGGACAAACCCGATGAGTTCAACGTCCGAGATCAAAGAACAAGCTGTCGCCGCCGCAAATGCGAACGAGCCGAATGTGCGTCGGTCGGAAAGGTCTTTCTGGGCGCTGTGGACGCGGCAGACACTGGCGATCCTGCGTCTTGAAATCAGAAAAAACTTTTTGAGCCGACGCGCTCTTCTGCTTTATCTGATCGCGGCGGCACCGCTCGGCTTGCTGTCTTTGTTCGCCGTCTTTCGGATGCCGACCGACGACGCGGGAAGCTTCAGCCAATTGAGCACAGCCTATGCTGCGGTTTACGGCGGGCTGATTTTGCGGACGCTTATCTTTTTCGGCTGCGCGTGGGTTTTTATGAACCTCTTTCGCGGCGAGGTCGTTGACCGAAGCTTGCACTACTATTTCCTTGCGCCCGTCCGGCGCGAAGTCCTTGTCGTCGGCAAATATCTGTCGGGACTCATCGCGACCGTTCTGTTATTCAGCATCACGACCGTCGGCTCGATGTTGATACTCTACTTCTCGCTCTACCCGTCGGAATCCGCGCGATACTTTGCGGGCGGCGCGGGCGGCGCTCATCTGCTTGCTTATCTCGGAGTCACGATTCTGGCGTGCATCGGCTACGGCGCGGTCTTCCTGCTCGTCGGGCTGTTTTTCCGCAATCCGATCATTCCGGCGCTGCTGCTCTACGGCTGGGAATGGATCAACTTTCTGCTGCCGCCGCTCTTGAAAAAGTTAAGCGTCATTCATTATCTGCAATCGCTCGTGCCCGTTCCGATGTCCGAAGGTCCGTTCGCGGTGCTTGTCGAACCGAAGCCGGCGTGGATTTCCGTCCCGAGTCTTTTTCTATTTACGGGCGTCGTGCTTTTTCTCGCGAGTCTGCACATCCGCCGCATGGAGATCAGCTATGCGGGCGACTAACCGGAAAGAGATACGCATGGATGAATTCTTAACGCGAGCGATGAGATCGCTTCGAAAAGTTTCGAATATGCCGCGCTCGTCGCACTTATTTTTATCATTTTTAGGTTTAGTCTTGCTGCTCGCCTGCTCAGCGGGCTGTGCGCCCAATTCTTCGCCGGGCGACGGGAGCCAGAGTTCAAACGACCTGCCCGAACTGACCGAGGAGATAATCCGCGAGCGAATCAACGACACGGGCGTCTGGAATGTGCCCGAAGAGAACGGAGCCGCCGATTTGATCAGTTGGAATTTCGACGAAGATGAACCGAAAGAGATCGCCGTCATCGAAAAACAGATGGAGGGCAACCGCGCGACGATCGTCTTGGACATCAAAACCAGGTCGGCTTCAAATATGCGCAACCCGCGTTCTCTCGCCGGACAAATTCGCACTGAGTGGGAGCTGAAAACCGGCTGGGCACTGCGAAAGTGGGAAATAGTCAGGACAGAGAATATCTCGATGAAGTACAAAAATCTACCGAAGCCACCGGCGCAAAATTCCAACCGCTGATTATTTTTTTAAATCTCGACAGGGTTTATGTTACGTTTGGTAAATGAAAAGCAACCGGGATATTTTAACGGAAATTCGCAGCGCATTTTACGGCTGGCGGGCTTTTCGGTCACCGCACCGGCGGGCGATTTGGCGAAATTCCGCCGACGGTTGCCAAACAAGACCCGCGCAGAATTTGACGCGGACAAAACCATTCGGAACGAACCTGATCAGCGATGCCTTTGCAAAATAGAGTAAATCCATACGGCGAAATTTGTTTTTCCGATCAGCGCGGAACTTTGACGGGAAACCGCGGCGTGATTCACAACCGAAATCAACAAATTGTTAAGGATTTTCGGGTCAAAAGATGGATCATTTGCCGATTGAAATACAAAAGCTACCGGCGGCGGGTGATGCAGCCGAACCGCTGGACCGAATTGTTCTTTTTAGATGAGGCAACCGCTTTGGCGGCGGGACACCGCCCGTGCACGTTTTGTCAACGAGAGCGTTCAATCGAGTTTCGCCGGCATTGGGTCGCGGCGAATCAACCGTTTTTTGCGATTTCGGATATCAAAGTTGACGCGATCGATAATATTCTTCACGAAGAACGAACGGCGGTCGCGAAACCATTTCGGCAATTGGATGGTTTGCCGGACGGTGTTTTCGTGGAATTTAACGAAAAACCGTATCTGATCTTTAAAGAAAAGATTTTTGAATGGTCTTTCGGCGGTTATCTCGAACCGGTTGAAAAGCCGTCCGACGTTTTTGTCAAAATACTTACTCCGCTTTCGACGGTCAGAGCGATCCAAAACGGATTTCAAGTAAAAGTTTTTTGAAACAATCAAATTCTCTGCCCGCATCGGTTTCGACAGCCGATGCCAATTAACCTTAGAGTGCGATCGATAAAAGATCGGCGGCTGACCGCGAGCCGTCGAAGCCCGCTTTTCAGGCAAAGACGCCTTCCATCGATGTTGCAAGCCACCATACGGACTGTGGCTACCCACGTTTTCATCACAAAAAATATTTCCTAAACTAAAACCGGCAAAAAAGGAGGAATTTAAAATGCCTGGATCGCACAGCAAAATAGCGGCTTGCGAAAAAGCCCGTGACGATTTCGACACGCGCGACGATTTTTACCGTAATTTTTACCGCGACCAGCCCTCCAAACGTGCCGTGCGACGCGTCGCACATCGGAGCGTTCGCTCAAAAAGAAGAACGGCGCGCCGGTCGGAACAAAATCTTTGATTCAAACAACCATTAAATTTTTATGAAAAGACTATTATTTATCGCTCTACTTTTGGCTTTCGGCTTACCGCTCGGCGTTTCGGGCAAAGTCATTGACCTGCGCGTCAAAGGCGTTGAGATCGGCACGCGCTACCGGACGGTTCTGCGAAAGCTCGGGAAACCTTTGTCGAGCAAAAATGGCGGCTCATATCCGTGCGATGACGACAATCGAATGATGACGCTGCGTTATCCGGGTTTGATCATCAAGCTCATCGACGAGGACGAGAGGAAATATTTCTTCGTCGCTTCCATGGAAGTAACTTCGCGGCGATAGCAGCTCGCGCCGGGCGTTCGTCCGGGCGCAACTCTCGAAAACGTGTGGGCAAAATTCGGCGCGAGCAGATTAACAACAGAAGACGGCTTAAAAAACTTGCCCTATTTCATCACGGACGGCTATGCGAATTTTTATTTTCGTAATGGTAAACTCGTCAAAGCAGTTTGGGAACTTACTGTTTGCTGAGACGAAATAGTATTATATAAAATGATTATCCGCAAAATGCAGCACGAATCCGATCGTCAGCGATTGTCCGGTTTTGACGCTTCGTTTTCGTCCGAATATATTTATCGAATTGTTACGAACGAAATGGCGGTCGAAATAACGGAAGAAAAACTTATCCTTCCGTTTTACAAAACCTACGCTTTCGAACAGATTAAAAACGAGATTGACGAAGCCGATCACGCGGTTGTCGCCGAAATCGATGAAACGATCGCCGGATTGGCGACCGTCAAATACGGGGAATGGAACAATCGCGCCCGTTTGACCGGAATTTTCGTGGCGCCTGAAAGCAAAGGAAAAGGCGTCGGTCGTGCGCTCGTGAAGGCGGCAATCGATTACGCGAAAACAAAATCCGCCCGCTGTTTGTTCGTCGAAACGCAGAACGTCAATTATCCGGCGATCCGGTTTTATCTCAAACTCGGCTTTGAATTCTGCGGTTTTGACAATGCATTGTATGATCCGGCGGATGTTTCGGCGGGCGAAACGGCGCTTTATTTTTCAAAAAAATTGGCGGCGTGAAAGTTCTTGAGACCGAATGCTTGGCTTTGACGCGAAATCGTCAAATCTGCGCGGTTGAAAGGAAATTAGGATAATCCATGACGCGGCAAAAGGGTCGGGTGAAGCAACGATCGAAACCGGCGGCGCATCTGTTTGGTAACAACGGGAGAAAATTGAATGTCAAAGATCAAACTTTTTGCGATACTGAGTATTTTATGTTTGGTGATAATGGTTTTGAACATTTCGCCGGTTTTTGTTTCAAAAGCGGAAAGCGATTTTGTTTTGCAGGAAATCGCCAGTTATAAAACCTGGACGAAAATTACCGGAGAACCGATCAAAGTGGCTTCTTCATTTCAAATTGACGGATCGGGCGGCTGAAATTTTATCATTGATGGCGCTGAGCCGCTTTCCCGTGCGGAAAGACAAAAAGACCTCGTCGGAATCTTTGCGGATTTCGGCAGACAGATCAAGAAACTGTTTCCCAAAAAGCGGGAAAAACCGGATTCTTCCGTCACTTCGATTGTTGCGACAAAGCCTGATCCGGCAAACCCTGAAACCTTGCCAAAAGGCGTAAAATTCGTCGACCTTCTGAGAGCGAAACCGGGAAACTCCGATTCACACAACCAAACCTTTGGCGTGGTCTATGCAAACGATTTGGCAAAATATGAACTCGCCAAAGAAAATCCGCTTTTCCCGGTCGGCTCGATCATTGTCCGCGAAAAAAATCTCGCGATTGACAGCCCAATGCCCGAAACCGTGATCGCGATGGTCAAGCGCGAGAAAGGTTTCAGCCGGGAAACGGGTGATTGGGAATTTTTTGTTTTCAGCGGCGCGGATTTGAAAATGCAAAGACGCGAAACGAAAAGCGATTGTGCCGCCTGCCACGTCAAAGCCGAGAAAAGCGATTGGGTTTTCCGCGATTATCTGAAATAGCTTTTCTAAGCTAAGATATGCTCTGTGAAAATACTCGAAACCGAACGCCTGATCCTGCGCGAAATCGTCGAAGCGGACGACGAATTTATGCTCGATCTGCTCAATCAGCCGTCGTTTATCAAATACATCGGCGACCGCCATGTCCGCAATCTTGAGCAAGCCCGCGATTTTATCGAAAATCGTTACCGCAAAAGCTACGCGGAAAACGGTTTCGGGCTTTATATGGTCGAGCTGAAAACGGAATTTGACGCCGAAAACCAAAAACCGGAAACCAAAAACCAAACGCCGATCGGCATCTGCGGTTTTGTCAAACGCGACACTTTGCCCGATGCCGACATCGGTTTCGCCTTTCTGCCGCAGTTTGAAAAGAAAGGCTATGCTTTTGAATCGGCGGCGGCGGTGATGAAATACGGCACGGATGTTTTGGGTCTAAAGCGCGTTCTCGCGATCACTTCGCTCGATAACGAAAGCTCGGGCAGACTGCTCGAAAAACTCGGCTTCAAGTTCGACGGTTTGATCGACAGCGGCGACGAAGAATTAAAGCTGTTTTCGTCTGATGTGAAAAGTGAAAAAGCTGAAAAGTGAAAAAGGGAAAAAGTTGACGGATTCAAAGCATCCGGCTTTTTCCCTTTTCCCTTTTTCAGCTTTTAACCGTTAATTCCCCAAAAGCTCGCGCACCGCACGATCGAGCTGCGAATCTTTACCGGTCAGCGTTTCGCCGATCGGACGCGTGACGGGCGCATCGACGGAGCGCGGGTTAAGCTCCATATCCTTGCCGTCGGCACCCAGAATGCGCTGGCGCGGAAGGCGGAAAGTCGTTCCGTCGAAAAGATTGATGTTCCACGTAAAAATGATCCAGCCGGCAGTCGGTTCGCCGACCACTCTGCCGAGTTTTAAGGCGCGATAGCCTTCGGTCAGATCTTCCGCGTCCGATAGAGAATGCTGATTTGTCAGCAAGACGGTCGGGCGTTCGAGCGCCCGCTGACCGAGCGCCGAACGCGACGGTACATCCCAGAGCCCGCGCTCTTTCATCGTCAGATAACCGCGCCGCGAAAGCACGTCGATCACATACGGATTGATAAAACCGCCGTTATTGTTGCGAATATCGACGATCACGCCGTCCTTCGACTGATTTTCCGCGTCGAGATCGATATAAAGCTGTTCGAGCGAATTCTGCGACATATCGGGCAGATGAACATAGCCGAGTTTGCCGCCGCTCGCGCGTTCGACATAAACGCGGTTGGCTTCGACCCACTGCCTGTATAGAAGATTTTTTTCCGCGCCGGTCGAGATCGGTTTGAGAACCGTTTCGCGTTTGTTCGTGCCGTCGGCATTTGCCGAAACATTCAGAACGACGCGCTTGCCGACTTTATTTTCGAGAAGCTCGTCGAGATTTGTTTTGCCGCTCACGGCGGTGCCGTCGACCGCTAAAAGATAATCGCCAGTTTTGATCGTTTTGACGACATCCGCCGGGCTCAGCGTGATGATTTCCGTGATCCGCAAACGTCCGTTCGTTTCGTATTCGGTGCGGTCAAAACGCAATCCCAACTTGCCGATCGGCGTCGCATTAAACGCGCCCGCGCCGAAAACGCCGAGGTGCGACGCGTTCAATTCGCCGACCATCAGATTCATCAAGCGACGCACTTCGTCCATCGTCCGCGCGCTCTCGACGAGCGGTTCGTAAACTCCGTAAACCGCGTTCCAATCCGCGCCGTGAAATTTATCGTCGTAAAAATTATCGCGCATATAGCGCCAGCCCTGTTTGAAAATTTCCATCTTTTCGGCGGCAAAGCTGACGTTCATTTCCATCGAAATATTCAAGGGTCGAACTTCGCGGCGGTCGAGACTGACGATGTTCACGCGACCGTTTTCGGTGTAATAAACTTCTTTCGAATCGGGCGAAAACTGCGCGTTCGATTTAAAGCCGGCGGTCGAGGTGATTTGTTTTGCCGTGGTGTCGGTTGCCAGCTCGTCGAGCGAGATCGTGTAGAGATTAAACTGGTTTTCCGCCGCAGCGAGCACCAATACGGTTTTGCCGTCGGGACTGATCGTTTGACTGCCGACATCAACGCCCGTATTTATCAAGCTCAGACGTTTGCGAATGTCTTCAAAAACGATTTCCGTATTTTTTGAATCGTCCTTTTTTTCAGGCGAAGCGGTCGGTGCGGGCGTCGGTGACGGCGAAGCTTGCGGCGTCGGCGTCGGCGAAACCTGCGTCGGCGGTTGTTTTTCCTTCGGGTTTTCCTGTTTGAAAAGATCGCGGAACTGGTCTTCGCGGAATTTCGGTGTGCGGAGCTTCAGATCGACGCGGGCGAGCGAACCGTTTTCCGTCCGCTGCGACGTCTCGAAAAGAATAAACGAACCGTCGGGACTCCACGAAACCGAACCGGTGTTTGAATTTGCCAGAAAACTGACGGGACGCGCCGCCGCGCCGCCGCTCGCGGAAACGACCGAAACATTCGTATAAGAACGCGTGTCGGGCGAATAATTCGTAAAGGCGATCCAGCGGCTGTCGGGCGACCACGCGACGCTTTTGCCGCTCAGCAGCGGCGGCGCATCGGTGTAAAATTTGCAAAGTTCGCGCTCCTGTTTCTTTTCCGTGTCGTAAACGAACATCGCCCGCCCGTTGCGGATAAAGGCGATAAATTTTCCGTCGGGCGAATAAACCGGCAGCGAATCGCTGTTCGCGCCGCGCGTTAATTGCGTTTCGGTTTCGCTTGCGAAATCGTATTGAAAAAGAGCCATCGCCGCGTCGCGTTCCGAGGCATAAACCAGTTTTTTGCTGTCGTTCGACCACGCGACGAACGATTCGGGCGCGGTGGTGTTGGTAACACGGACCGCTTCGCCGCCGTCTTTTGACGACGCCGCAAAAACTTCGCCGCGCGCGATCACCGCGACTTTTTTGCCGTCGGGCGAAAGCGCGAGTTCACGGATCTGCGTTGAAAGATTAACGCGTTCGGTCAAAGGGTTTGCCGCCGTGCCGCGCAAAGTGATCGGCAATTCGCTCGCCTTTCCGCCGTCCGCGCTGATTTTCCAGATGCGGAAATTGCGCTCGAAAACGATTTCCTTTCCGTCCGCCGAAAGATTTGCCCAAAGCACGCGCCCGTCCGTAAAATTCGTCAATGCGCGCGCTTGCCCGCCTTTTGTTTGCGACCAGATATTTTGCGCGCCCGAACGGTCGGAAACGTAAAACGTCTTCGCGCCGTCGGCGGTTGCCATCACCCAGAGCTGTTTCGCGCCGCGCCCGCTCAGCTGGCTGTAAGTTTCGCCCGACTTTTGCCAGATTTCGGTTTCGTCAATATGGCTTTTGCCTTTGCGCCACCATTGACCGTTGGAAATTCCGCGCGCCGAAAAGATGATCGAACCGTCGGTTAAATTCGTTGACCAGAATTCGTTCGTGTAGCGGTCTGAACTGACCGCCAGCGGCGTTCCGCCCGAAGTCGAAACGCGAAAAATATCGTTCATGCCCGCAATATCCTTGCTCGTCGAAGAAAAATAAATCCAGTTTCCGTCGCGCGACCACGAATCTAATTGATCGAGCGCGTCGTCAAAGGTCAGCCGCCGGAGCTCGCTTGTTTCGAGATTTAAAATATAAATATCGCCGTTGCCGGTGCGGTTTGAAATAAAGGCGAGCCGTCGTCCGTCGGGCGAGAAAAGCGGTTTCGATTCGGTTGCCGGATGCGAAACAAGCAGCGCGGCGGTTCCGCCGTCCGCCGAAACTGTCCAAATATCGCCGCCCGCCACAAACGCAATTTCCTTGCGGTCGGGCGAGATCGAAGGTTCAGTCAAGTATGGCGTGGCGAAAATTTGAATTGAAAACAAGGAAAAAACAAAGGTCAGCAAAAGAACGATTTTTCGTGTCATATTTTATTTTTGAAAATTTTCCGAACGGATTTTATGAAAAACGCTGATTTATACGCGCAGTGTGACAAAATGTTTTATATAACACTTCGGAGAAATTAACAAAAAGGCTGATAAAAAAATTATCAGCCTTTGGAAGATTTATAATTTTGCAGTTCGATTACAAAACTATTGAGTTTTCATGAAAACTCAATAGTTTTGCCAGGTGGATATAAAAACCATATCGGTAATATTTTCCATCAGCGAAACGACAAAACTATCTTGTTGAAAACCGTATTTTTTATTGCTGACACTAACTACATAAACTTCACCGACAGTAACATCATTAAAGATAAAATTTCCAAAAGAGTTTGTTTTGACGATGCGCGGCGCAGTTAATATGCCGCCCGCCAAAACAACCGTAATATTTTTCAACCCGTTGCCTTTATCATCGCGAACTTTCCCGCTGATACTTGCTCCGGCGGCAGTTGGTGCGAGCACGGCGTTCCAGAAGCCTCCGCTCGAAGAAAAAGTTCCGCCTGACGAAGCGGCACCGGCAATCGATTGTCCGATCGTGCCGCTTACGCTGAACACGCTGTTTGTCAAATCATTACTGACATCGCCGCCGGACGCCAGCGAAGTTTGTTCGAGAGAAAAATTGCCGCCGGTGGCAACCTGACCGAAGATGCCGGACGCCGCCAATAAAACGAGGCATCCGCAACTTATAAAAGTTTTAGCTAATTTAATCACAATATTATTCCTCTTTTTCAGATATTACGCCGCACCGACAATAAGCCAGGTCGAAACACCGTCGCTGACGGCTGTAATCGAACCGAGGGAGTTTATTGCGCTGGTGTTCGTAAATGTTCCGGTGTTGTAAATAACGCGCATCACATCGCTGCCTTGAGTTTTTGCAAAACATCCGGAGGCATTTAAACTGGCGAGATAGATTACGCGTCCTGCCGGAACCGACGAAGCTAAAGGTAATGTATATTCGGTGCCGCCGACGGTCGTATAAACCAAAACATCGGTGGTCGTTAAAGTTGAGTTGGTATTGACCTGTCTGACGCTCGAAAGAACTAAAGGCGAAGCCGCTGCAGAAACAGATTGCCAGCTTCCGTCGCCGCGCAGATAAGTCGTATTGTTTGCCGTGCCGGTTCCGAGTCTCGCCGTCGGAACTGTTCCCGAAGCGATGCTCGAAGCGTTCAAATTCGTTAAAGCCGAACCGTTAAATGCCGGAAGTGTTCCGCTCGTCGCCATTTTTGAAATTGTTACAGCGCCGTTGGCAATCGTCGGATTCGGATAATTTCCGGTCAGATCGCCGCCTGCTGAACCCGTCGGTGTGCGCGAATCGGTCAATCTCAAATCACCGGTCTGAACATATTGATTTGCCGCCACGCCGCCCAATTGTTCAGCATTTGTCGCATTTAGACTTTGCATTGCATAAGGAACGGTGGTTATTTCCTGGCGCGGTGACAAAACCGTCGTGCCGACCTGAATTTGCAGCCAACGATTGCTTCCCGCTGGAAAAACATTGGCACCGAAATCGAGATTTACGCGAAAAACACCGTTTGTTACCGTGACGAGAGTATTTTGCGGCGAGCCGATCTGATTTCCGCCGGACAATGCATCGAATAATGTGAATTGCATCGAATAATTGCCGGAAGCCGCCGCCGAATTTTCGGTTAGACGTCCTTGATAAGTAAAAGCCGTTGTTTGTGCAAAAGCCGTCAAAGCCGACACAAACAATAAGATAATTGCCAGTTGTAAAAGATTGGCACAGAAATTTTTTTTCATATTCTTTAAATTTATGAAGTTAAATGTTGATGTAATGGTCTGAATTTATTGTCAATTTCGCATGAAATTGATTTTTCCCGGTTTACTTATCGTCAGAAATTGAGATTTCTTTAGGATAAAACCAAGTAAAATATTTTGGATGCGGTGCGAAACAATAATTACAAAAATCTTGAATAATTTGCAGCAATGCAACTATCATAAACCAGAGCGCATCTTTCGTCTTAAAGGAGAAAAATTTAATGCTCAAACTCAAACTTTTCGCCGTTGCCGCGTTTCTGGCTTTGGCTTCGTGCGCCTTTTTGTTTTCAAATAACAAAATCGAAGCGCAAACGAGTGAAAACGCCAAAAAACGCGATGATATTTTGGGAAAAGTCGCGGCTTATAAAATCTGGAAACAGGTTCAGAAACCCGAAAAGAAAGCGGATTCGGCGGAAGGAAAAACAAATGTTCTGGAAATTTCCAATTCATCCGTCGCGGGCTGAACTTTCTATGTTCAACCGCCCAGTTTGGGTGGTTTTTCCGGAGTCAGCAGCGCGGGCGGGACGACCAAAATTACGATGCCGAATGAAATAATTGCGCCGCTCGAAGACAAACCGCAAAAAAATCCGCACGAAAAGGGAACCAGGACTTTTGCGCGCTATTTTGCCAACGATCTGGCAAACGCGGAAATTTACAAAGCCGCGCCGAAATTTCCGACAGGCGCGATCATCGTCCGCGAAAAACTGCTTAATGCCGAAGACGCGAAACCCGAACTCGTGACCGTGATGGTCAAACGCGAAAAGGGTTTCAGCCGGAAAACCGGCGATTGGGAATATCTGGTCATCGAAGGCGCGCTCGACAAGATCAAACAGCGCGAAACGGTCAGCAGCTGTTCGAAATGCCACGCCGCCGCCGCGCAAACGGATTTTGTTTTCAAGACTTATTTGAAATAGGAGATGTTTTTGACCGGAGCGCAGGCGACTCGCCTGCAAGCGTTTGAAAAATGCTAAAAATGTTTGCATCAATTTAAAGTTGCAGATAATCGAAGTTTTTTAGATTGCTCTCGCAATCTGGCAGGCGAGCCGCCTGCGCTCCAGTCTTTAAACTTTAAAGAATTATGAAGATCATCTGCAAAATCGTCTTTTCGTTTTTCGTTTTAACAAGTCTTTTGACCGCCGAAACTCTCGCCTGTACGACTTTTTGTTTGAAAAACAAAGGCGAAGTTCTGTTCGGGAAAAATTACGATTGGATGATCGGCGACGGAATGATTTTCGTCAACAAACGCGGCGTCGAGAAATCGGCGCTTGTTTCCGGCAACGAAACTCCGGCGCGTTGGACTTCAAAATACGGCAACGTCACGTTTAATCAATACGGCAGAGACAACCCGTCGGGCGGCATGAACGAAGCCGGACTGGTCATCGAACTGATGTGGCTCGACGACACGCAATATCCAAAGACGGATTCGCGTCCCGTGCTGGATGTTTTGGAATGGATTCAATACCATCTCGACATTTCCGCGAGCGTCGAAGAAACGGTCAAAAATTCCGACGCCGTGCGAATCGCGTCGCCCGTCAAACTTCATTATCTGGTCAGCGATAAAACGGGAAATTCGGCAACCGTCGAATTTCTCGGCGGCAAGCTCGTTGCGCACACGGGCGAAAAACTCGCCGTGCCGACGCTGACGAACGATACTTACGAAAAATCTCTGAATTATTCAAAATCAATCGCGCCCGAAAAAGCAAAAACCGAAAGCTCGCTCGACCGTTTCGCGCGCGCCGCCAACAAGACCAAAGAATTCGCGCAAAAACCGAAAACCGAAGCCGAAGCTGTCAATTACGCGTTTGAAATACTCGCGAACGTCGCGCAGAAAAATTCGACGCAGTGGAGCATCGTTTACGACCAAATTCGCGCCAAAATTCATTTCCGTTCGATGCAAAGCGCGGACATTAAAACCATCGACGCGAAATCTTTTGATTATTCGTGCGGCACGGCGGTCAAGATCTTCGATGTCAATTCAAAGGAAACGGGCGACGTGACGGCAAAGTTTGCCGACTACACGCGCCGGGCGAACCGCAATTTGATCGAGCGGGCATTTAACGGCACGCCGTTCTTAAAATCCGTGCCGCCGGCGTCGCGCGATGAACTGGCGGAATTTTCCGAGAGTTTTTCGTGCGAAGGCGTCCAGGCGAACGTCAAACCGCGGACGACGACCGCGCAGGTCAAACAATCCGAACCGGGATTTATTTATAACGCGCTGCAATACATCGGAAAATTGATCGGTGTCGTTTAATCAGCCTTTTTGTTAAAGTCGCGGCGGAAAAATCTCAAAGGATTTCGCCTTGTCTGCTTCGCAATCTTCAAGAAGCCGTAAATCCTCTTGCACTTTTTTTCCGTTTCGTAAACAATTGGATTGTGCCGGAAAACAGTGAAGAAATAATCAATGAATTTGGAAAGCGCGTTCAGCGTTGTTACGGTTGTTATATTTCATATTATTTAAAAGATATGTATTTGGGCGAAGACGTGACGTTTTTTTGCGACCACTGCAAGGACGAAACGATGTTTCATTTTGACGAGTTTTCAAAACTGCTCGATCTGAGCAAACTTCGCGAAGTCGCCGATGCCGATCATCATCATTAAGCACGAATGAAAAAAGTAACGCTCCGCATCGAAAATCCGTATGAGCGCGAGACCGTCGCGCTCGAAGATGAAATTTCAATCGGGCGCAGCGATGCGTCGCAGGTTGTCCTGAGCGATACGGGACTTTCGCGTAAAAACACGACTTTTTTCCGCGACGGCGAAGCGGTTTTTGTGGTTGACGAAAATTCTCTGAACGGAACTTTTGTCAACGGCGAAAAGATTTCCGGGGCGCCCGTCAGAGTTTTCGACGGCGACGAGATCAAGCTCGGCAGCGAAACGCGGATTGCGCTTGAAATCAGTGAGCAGTCAGCCGTCAGCAGTCAGCCGTCAGCCGTCGGCAATCAGCCGTCAGCCGCGTCGCTAAAAAAATCTCCAACGGACAAAAACCAAAAACCAAAAACCAAAAGCCAAAAACCAAAAACCAATCAACCGCCGATGATTTTGATGCTGGCGGTCGGCGCGGTGTTTGTAATTCTTCTGTTTGGCGTCGTGGCGCTGATCGTGGCAAACAGTGTCGGCGGCGGCGAGAATAACGGCAAACCGACCCCGCAACCCGTCAAAGCGGCGCTGATTCCGGTGCGCGTGATCGATCCGCTCGGCGGCGAAGACCCGGATGACATCGATGATTTGATCGCTTCGTGGGAAGTTGAAGAAGACCCGCTCAAAGCCGAGGACCTCGCCGAAATAAAATCGGTTTCCCCGACCGATGCCAATAAACCTTCGGATCTGAATGTTTCGATCGATTTTTGGAAGGCACAGCTGAATAAAGCCTTAAATCACGGCGCGTCAGGTGCGGAACCTGCCGGGCTGATTCCGCTGCCGGTCGAATTGGTCGGCGGAAATGTTTCGAAACAAAAGGCAAAACTTGCCGAATTGATCCGCACCAAAGGTTTTAAACAGCCATTGGATTTTGCGGATCTCGCGCAATTGCGGCTTGAAAACAAGTTTGTCGTCGAATTGCCGATGGCGACCGACAGCTATGTTTTGGATATCGGCGGCAGCGCGACCAGCGAAGAATTTACCTCGTTTGATTTTGAAACGGGCGTTGGCAAAATCGCGCCCGATTCGCCCAAATATAAAATTCTCAAACAGCTTGCCGATAATTTCGACGGGCAAAAATACGACCTTAACAATCCGGTTGACCGCAAGCAAATGAGAATTCGGCTGCTCAGAATGTATAACAAAGATTCGCGCAAACTTTTCGAAGAGTTTATGAACGGCTATTACCAGCAATTCAAAGTGCCGATGCGCGTGACAAGCCTGCTGCGTTCGATGGATTATCAAATCAGTTTGAACAAAACAAATGCCAATTCTTTTAAGGTCAGCGGCAAAGGCAGTTTGCCGCCGCATACTTCGGGCTGTGCTTTTGACATTTCGCGTAAAAACCTGACGCGCGACGAGCAAAACTGGATCATGCAGAAGTTTTCCGAACTCGAACGCAACCGCAAGCTCGACTCTTTGCGCGAAGGCAATGCGAACGCCTGTTTTCACTCGTTTATTTATCCCGACGGCATCGAGCCGACCAACTTGAATTTGGCGATTGCCGAAATCATCCGATCGGACGACCTTGCCGAAAATTTTCTGATCCCGGAGCTTTCAACGTCTTCGGACTTCTGATTTTTTTGACAATTTTTCGGTCGCCCCCGAAACGAGCCGCCGCGTTTTTCATAATCAAAGCATTACGAAAGCTGCCGAACGAATGCGGCGACCGACAAATTCCAGCCTTTTCGTCTTTTCACTTTTCCGCGTTTTCACCTAAAATTTAGCTATGGCAAGCGAAGGCGATCTACCGAATCACAAAAAACAGACTTTTACAGGTTTGGCAAAGCGATTGACCCGACTTTCGGGCGAACAAAAACGCGCCGCGCTTGAATCGAGCGCCAGTCTCGCGGGCGTTTCTTTGCGCGTCAGCCGCGAATTTGTCGAAGCCGTCCCGAAAGCCGCGAAGATCCTCGCGGCGGACGATCTGCGAAATTGGGCGGAAATGGGCAGACGTCTCGCGATGGGCAATGCCGATCTGGGTACGAAATTTTTCGCCGACGGCGTGAGCGGCTTAAAATTCGTTCCCGAAAACGCGCGTCCGCTGGTTTTTCAAATCTGCACGCGCCAGCTCGTGCTGTCGAGCTCGATCGCGCTCGAAACCTTTCAATTGATTCCGCGTCTCGCGAAAGAAATCAAGGACGACGAGCTGTTGGGCGATTTCTTAAAATTGGCAAGCGAGATCGCCAATCGCTCGGCGAAACACAGTTCGGATTTTCTGCATAAAACGCCGGAAGTTTGCAGCGCGCTCAAAAAGTACGGCGAAGATAAAAGCAAAGTTTCCAGAGCGGTCGTCGCGCTGGCTTCGAATTTTGCCAGTCGAACCGGCGGAATGACCGCCGATCTCTGGGCAAATCTGCCCGAATCCTTGAAAAAAGTTTCGGCGCGAAACGCCGTTCGTCTGATGGAAAAATCGCGCGGATTTTTAGAATTCGGCGGCAGCGTGACGCTTCATTTCGTCGCGGCGGGAAGCGACGTTTTGCAGAAAACCGATCCGGTTTTTGAAGACTGGTGCGCCGTTCTGCAAATCATCGCCAAACACGGAAATGCCGTGCTGATCGCTTTTTTACGTGCGACGCCGAAATTTTTCGCGCAAATTCAGAAACTCAGGAAAAAAGAGGAAATCGTTCAGATCGCGCAAAAGGTCTTAAATCTGGTCGCCGAAATCGCCGAAAAAGACGCGGAAAGCGCACTCGCGGCGTTTCGCTCGGCGGCGACCGCGCTCAAAAAAGTTTCGCTCGCGCAATTTGAAGAATGGGTTGAAACCGGGCTGGCGGAGAAGGAAAATGTTTCCGCCAAGGCGCGCAAAAGTTATTTCGCGCTTGAAACCCGCCAGTCGAACGAACTTCTTCAGGAAGCCTCGACGGGTTTGCCGCTCGAAAAGATCCAAACGATTTTGAGAATTTACGTCGAAGGTTTGACGGGCAAGGAAGTCGAAGTCGCGCCGCTTTCGGCGATGCCGCAGGAATCGCGGATCGGCGACGGCAAGACGATTTATCTGCCGTCAAACGTCAACGAATTCGAGTCGGACGAGATGGATTTCCGGCTCTACAAGGTTTTGGCGGCGCACGGCGCGGGACAGATCGAGTTCGGAACTTTCGAGAAAGATTCTAAAAATTTGAAAGCCGCGTTTGCCGAATTGAACGAGCTTTACGCGGCAACCCAGGAAGAAATCGACGCATTTTCGCTCGCCGGTTATATCGAAGACGTGCAAAAAGGCGAGCGGGCTTTGTCGGACGAAGAAATTCGCGCCGAAGTCAAAAAGCGCCTCAAAAAACTGCCGAAAGATTCTGATTACCACGCCGTTTTGCAGGTTTTCCCCGAACCGCGGCTCGCGAAAAAGATTTTCGGGACGATGGAAAATGCGCGGATCGATGCCGCGCTCCGCCGCAGTTATCGCGGTTTGCGCAAGGATTTGGACTTGATGCAAAAATTCTTGCGTGAGCGCCGACCGTTTATCTTCGATGTGCCGATGAATCAGGTTCCGTTTGAGCTGCTCTTTCAAATCACGCTCTGCGGCGGCGCGACCGACGATGCGCGGCAGTTTTACGGGCAGATCGTTTCGGAGATCGAATCGGTCATCGAAAATTATCTGGCGATCAAAAACGCGACCGTTGCCGATTCATTGATGGCGACGAGCCGCGTTTACACGCTTTTTCAAAACATCACGCCCGAAGAAACACAAACCGAAGAATCCGAGAGCGAAGAAAAAGGCGATTATGCCTACGAGGACAAAAATTCGGTGGAATCGGTTCTCGAAAATCAGGTCAAACGCGAACAGCAGCCGAAAAAAATGCAGGACATCAAGGATTTATTCAATGCCTGGAACACGCTCGACGATGACGATTCGGAACCCGACGACCTGCAGGGCGCCGAAAGCTGGAGTCATAACGAAATGCCCGAACAGCCTTTGGAACAAGGCGATCTGGCTTTTAGTTACGACGAATGGGACCGGGAATTAAACGATTACCGCGTCGGCTGGAGCCGCGTCATCGAGAAAAAAGTCCGGCAGGGCGACCGCAATTTTGTCGAACTCACGCGCTCGCGCTATCGCGGCGTGATTTCTTCCGTCAGGCATCAATTTCAATTGATGAAACCGGAAAA
>CADEFG010000003.1 GCA_902826505.1 uncultured Acidobacteriota bacterium | reverse complement strand
GGTTTGCAAAATCCCGAACCGGCGCGGATCAGCCAATGCTTTTGCTACTTTTTGAAATCGTCTGTTGTCCATATTAACCCTGACAGTTAGATATATTGACATTCGTCTATATATTTGTCAAGCAGAAATTTCAAATAATTTAAATATTCTTTTTTGCAACGTTTAATACTGTATTTTTTATATTTTGGAGGGTTTTAAACTTAGCGCCTTTGCGCCTTTGCGGGAAATGAACTTGTCCTAAATGAATAATTGAATTTCCCGCAAAGCCGCTAAGGCGCAAAACAAAATTATCAAGAAACTAAAAAAAACAAGGTAATTAATTTACAGTCAACACGACTTTTCCAGTCGTTTTGCGGCTTTCGATCGCTTCGTGCGCTTCTTTTGCCTTTTCGAGCGGAAATTCCGTGACCTGAATTTTCAAGCGTTTCGCGCCGAGATGTTCGAGCAATTCTTTGGTAAATTTGATCCGGTTTCCGACCGATTCGTTCATCAGCCAGTAACCGCGGATCGTGTGATTTTTTGCCATCAGGCTCAAGACCGAAACCTTGAAATCCTCGCCGCTCGCCGAGCCGTAAATCCACATTGTCCCGTTTTTGGCGAGAACCTTCAGGTTTTTCGCGACGATCGCGCCGCCGACCATTTCGATCAGCCAATCGACGCCTTTGCCGTCGGTCGCTTTCAAAACCTCGTCCGTCCAATCGTCTTCCGAATAATTGACGGCAAAATCCGCGCCGAGATCGGCGACAAGCTGCAATTTCTGCTCGCTCGAAGCCGTCCCGATCACCTTTAAGCCTTTGTCTTTGGCAAGCTGCACGAGCAAAGTTCCGACGCCGCCCGCCGCCGCGTGAATCAAGATCGTTTCGCCCGCTTTCGTTTCGTTCAGCAGTCCGAGCGCGGTCAAACCCTGCACGAGCAAGGCGGTCGCTTCGCTAAAGCCCAGTTCATCGGGAATCGGCATCGTCAGAACGGCGCGCGCGGTCGCAAATTCGGCATAACCGCCGCTCGAAGCCGTTGCCAGCACGCGCTGTCCGACTGTTAGATTTTTAACGTCTGCGCCCAAACTTTCGATCGTTCCGGCGACTTCGTAACCGAGCGTGAACGGCAGATCGGGTTTCGTCAGATAATTTCCGGCACGCATCATCGTGTCGGCATAGTTAATGCCCGCTGCCGCCGTCTTGATTAAAACCTCGTCCGGTTTCGGCGTCGGTTTTTCGATTTCTTCGAGCGTCAAATTTTCCGCTCCGCCAAGTTCGTGAACTCTGATTGCTTTCATAATTTTTCTTTAACTATAACAACATTTTGGTTTAATTTGTATGCTCGACAATTGCCTCAACGATTTGATCCCAATCGGCGGGATGAATTTCGTGTCCCGCGCCTTCGAGCGTCAATAGCTTTGCGCCCGGAATTTCCGAAACGATCGCCAAAGCGTGCGGAAATGGCAGAACCGCATCTTCCGTCCCGTGAATAACGAGCGCCGGAATCGCGATTTCCTTTATTTTATCGTAATATTGTTCGCCGCCGCCGAGCGTCGCGTGATTGAACATACTCGGCAAATTTTTCGCTCTTTTGAATTCGGTTTCAGCAAGTTCGCCAGCCCTTTGCGCATCAAATTCGTGTCTCGAACCGTTGAGCAGTCGCCAACCGCCGACTAAATAATCAGTCACGCTTTTTTCGTTCGACCAGTCGATTTCTCCGGCTTGCGCGTGAAATTCGAGTATTTTTTCGTCGATCGGCGGAAGATCGGGAATTTCGGCAAACGGGCTCGACGCGATCATCGTGATCGTCAAAACTCTTTGCGGATGCCGGATCGCCGCGATCTGTGCAATCATTCCACCGAGCGACATTCCGACAAAATGCGCGTTTTCAATCCCGAAAGCATCAAGAACCCCGACCGCATCATCCGTCATATCTTCGACCGAATAATTGTTCGTTTCCGGTGCGTAAACAGTCGAACTACCGACATCGCGATTGTCGTAACGAATTACGAAACGTCCGCGCTCCGCCAGTTTTCGGCAAAACTGCGCGTCCCACCAAATCATCGAAGCCATCGCGCCCATGATCAGCAAAATCGGCGGATCGCCCGAATCGCCGAAACTTTCGGCACAGATCTCGACGCCGTTGATGTCTAAAATTCTTTCGCTCATTTACGCTGATGTTCTAACGGCTTTATCCTGCCAGATTTCCGCGATGATTTCATACGAACGCAGACGTTTCGCGTGATCGAAAATCATCGCGTTGACCATAATTTCATCGGCGTTCGTCGCTTCTAAAAATTCTTCCAATTTTCGTTTCACCGTTTCCTTGCTGCCAATGATCGAACCGCCTGTGCGCGATGCAACCAGAGCTTTTTCCTGCGCGTTCCAGATCGAATTCATATCTGCAACCGGCGGCGGAATTTTGCCGGGAGTGCCGCGAATCAATTTTAAGAACGACTGCGTTTGCGAAGTCGCCAAATATTCGGCTTCGTCGTCCGTTTCCGCCGCGACGATATTCAAAGCGACCATCGCATAAGGTTGCGGCAAATCGTCCGAAGGCTGAAAAGTCTGCCGGTAAAGTTTGAGCGACGGCAAAGTTTGTTCGGGCGAAAAATGCGCCGCAAACGCGAACGGCAAACCAAGAAGCCCCGCCAGATGCGCCGAAAAACCGCTCGAACTCAAAAGCCAGATCGGAATGTTCAAACCTGCGCCCGGAACGGCTTGAACCTTTTGATTTTCAACCACGTCGCGAAAGAAAAATCTCAGTTCTTCGAGTTGTTCGGGAAATTCGTCGCCGTCGCTGGTCAAACTTCGCCGCAACGCCAGCGTCGCCGGTCGATCGGTTCCGGGCGCGCGTCCCAAACCCAGATCAATTCGCCCGGGATAAAGACTTTCAAGCGTTCCGAATTGCTCGGCAATGACCAGCGGCGCATGATTCGAAAGCATAATTCCGCCCGAACCGACACGGATTTTTTTTGTTCCATTCGCCACATAACCGATCACAACCGAAGTTGCCGCGCTCGCAATTCCCGGCATATTATGATGTTCGGCAAGCCAGAATCTTTTGTAACCGAGATTTTCCGCCGTTTGCGCCAAACTCAAAGTATGACGCAAAGCGTCCCGCGCCGTTTCGCCTTCAAACACCGGCGATAAATCCAAAACCGAAAACGGAATATTTTTAATACTGCTCATAATTACCCACTTCAAAACTAATTATTAACCGCAAATAAACACAGATTTTTAAGATTTATTATTCTTGATTTGTTCAATTTCACTTTCTAAATCTTTGAAATCAGCCTCGTGTTTTGCAATCGCTTCCTCAACTGTGTCGCTTGCATTTTTAGACATTTCTTCATAATTTTCTTTTGAAAGACTTCCGAAAAAATAATCATCTAAACTATCTCGATATTTTTCATCGGAATCGTCATAAATCTAATCTGTAGATTGCAATAAAAATTTTCCATCTGGCAAAACTTCAAAACACCGAAAACGAGCGACTGTTCTTTCATCAACAGGTTTCCAAATATTTATTTCCTTAAAAAATCTATCTTTTTCCATCTCGAAAATCTGTATTTATCTGTGGCTAAATTTTCTATGATTTCTACCCGACAACCGCTAATTCTTCCTTGTTTGAAATCGCGGTGTCGTTTTCTTTTTCCTTTAATTTTTTGTTGAGCATCGTCGCAATAAAAATGCTGCACAAAATTAGTGCGATGCTCAGATAACCCGTAACTTCGTAATGCTCAAGCCTGTTGTCGGGCATTTTGACGACGATAAATCCCGCGAGAACCGATGCCAGACCGACGAATAATTGTTGGATGGACGAATTGAAACTCATAAAACTGCCGCGTCTTTCGGGCGGCACGACATTTGAAACCATCGCCTGCGCCGGAATAAATCTGCCCGCCGAAATGATGAACCACAAACCCGTGATGCACAAGACGAAATAAAACGGAATCGCCGGAAGATTTGTAATCAGAGCGATCAGCGGAATTCCCGCCAGCGCGAGAAAAATAAACAGATTATATTTTCCGATTCGGTCGGCGAGCTTTCCGAGCATCGGCGAAGTGACCATCGTCAGCGCGCCACCGACCATATAAATGATCGGCGTTTGCGTCTTGGAAAATCCCATATTGAATTCCATAAACGGGTTGATAAACGGGATGATCATAAAATGTCCCATCATCAAAAAAGCCGTCAGCGCGAGCGCGTACAATTGACTGCTGTTGCGAAAAACATCGCCGACAAGCTGCGTCGGACTGATTTTCTGACGATTTTCGACAAGCAGATGAGCGTCCATTTTCGGCAGAAATTTAATCAAAAACGGCACGAGCAAAACGCCCAGAATGACGACGAAAAAGAACGGCGCGTGCCAGTTAAAAAGATTCGCGATATAAAGCCCGAACGGCACGCCGAAAACCGACGCCGCCGAAAACGCCGCCATGATCATGCCCATCGCCGCCGCGCGTCGTTCATACGGCACGATGTCGGCGACGATCGACAAAACCTGCGCGCCGATCAATCCGCCGAAAAGCCCGGCGACGATTCGCGACGCGAGCAAAATCTCATATCGCGGCGAGATCGCGCAGCATAGAGTTCCGATCAAAAATCCCGCGTAAGCAAAAAGCAAAACCCTTTTGCGGTCGAAACCGTCGACAAAAAACGCCGCTAAGAAACCCGACGCGCCCGCGCTGAACGTGTAAGCCGCGACGAGCATCGAAAACTGCTGCGAGCTGATGTCAAAATACGGCATCAGATAATTGCCAAGCGGCATCATGATCATAAAATCGAGAATATGCGTGAAATTAAGTATCGTCAGCAGCAGAAGAATTATTTTTTCTTTCGATAACATCTAAAAAACCTTTGTTCCGCCGTAAAAATTACGGCTCAATTATAAGCAAGCAGTTTGAAACCGCCGAAATTCCGCTCAAGAATTATTACCGTCTTCGAGAAGGTGCTTCAAGTTTTGTCCGAGCAGATTATCCCATCCCCATTCAAATCGTTCTCTGGCAAAATGCCGGTCATTTGGAAAGCTTTCCAAATCTGTTTGAGTAACTCTCAGCCTGGTTTTATTTCCTTCTGCAAATAAATCAAAGATAACCTCTGAAATTCCCGAATAGCCTTTATAAGCCCAACTATGCGCAAACGTTTTGCCTTCTGCCACTTTAGTCACGATCCATTCTTTTTGGTATTCGGCGCTGTCGTCGTCAAACTCAAATTTAAATCCGACGATAGGTTCAAATTTTTGAAGTTGAGGAAAATACCATTTCTTCAAACTATCCTGAACGGTTAAAGCCCGCCAAACTTTCTCAATTGGTGCATTATATGTAAACTCTTTTATCAGCGGAGTGCTCATATTAATTTTCGTGTTCGTTTACAACTAATTTCTTACGCGCTTTTCGCTTTTCGCAGATCAATCGCGCGCCCGTATTGCTTCGGCACATAATCAATTTCCGCGCCCAATTCTTTCGCCGCTGTGAACGGAAAATACGGATCGCGCAGAAATTCACGCGCCATCAAAATTGCGTCCGCCTGCGCATTTTGCAAAATTTCTTCGGCTTGTTTCGCTTGCGTAATCAAACCAACTGCGGCGGTCGCGATTCCGGCTTTTTCGCGGATTTCCTTGGCAAACGGAACTTGATAATTCGGCGCAACCGGAATCCGCGCGTCCGAAACATTGCCGCCCGTCGAAACATCGATTAAATCGATGCCGATGTTTTTGAGTTCCTTGCAAAGCGCGATCGATTGCTCCAAATCCCAACCGCCGTCCGTCCAATCGGTCGCCGAGATTCGCACAAAAACAGGAAGGTTTTCCGGTAAGGTTTCACGAACCTTGCCGGCAACTGAGAGCGGAAAACGCATTCTATTTTCCAAACTTCCGCCGTATTCATCCGTGCGTTTATTCGAAATCGGCGAAAGAAATTCGTGAAAAAGATAACCGTGCGCCGCGTGAATTTCGATCACTTCAAAACCGGCTTCAACCGCGCGTTTCGCCGCCGCGACAAAATCGTTCGTGACTTTTTCGATGTCGCTGAGCGTCATCTCGCGCGGCATCGGATAATCATTCGAAAAAGCGATTGCGCTCGGCGCAACGGTTTCCCAACCGCCGTCTTTTACATCAACTTTTTTCCCGCCGTTCCAGGGTTCGCCCGTCGAAGCCTTGCGTCCGGCGTGGGCGAGTTGAATTCCGGCAACCGCGCCCTGTCCCTTGATAAATGCGGCGATTTTTTTATAGCTTTCGGCGTGCGCGTCCGACCAAATTCCGGCGTCCGACGGCGAAATCCGACCCTCGGGCGAAACGGCGGTCGCTTCCTGAATGACAAGTCCCGCGCCGCCGACCGCGCGGCTTCCGAGATGCACGAAATGCCAATCCGTCGGCAAACCGTCTTCACTCGAATATTGACACATCGGCGAAACCCAGATGCGGTTGCGAAATTCGATTTCTCTCAACTTATATTTTTCAAACAATTTACTGCTCATAACTTCCCTCTTGTTCGATTTAATCAAAATCCAAAATCTAAAATCCAAAATCGCTTATGTCATTCCAACCCAATCTTCGCCGCCGACTTCGCGCCAGCGATCGCGAATCGCTTCGAATTCTTCGCTTGAAAGATTTCCTTCGGCGACGTATCGAGCATTTTCCTGCCAGCGATCCGGTTTGGTCGTGCCGACGATCAGCGTGTCGATGCCGTCGATCGAAAGCGTAAAACGAAGCGCGGTCGCGGTCGCTTCTTCCAGCGATTTGTTGAGAAAATCGTATTTTAGCTGCTGGATTCGCTTCCAGTATTCGTGATGATACGAATCGGGCGGCAATTCTTTGTGGCGCCAGACAGCATTAGCGATCGGGCGTTTGGCGATGATTCCGAGACCTTTTTCTTTGGCGAACCGGATATTGCCGTCGATCGGTGATTGATCGGCGATCGAAACGGAAGTTTGCAGCGAATCGAAAACTTCCGTTTCGATCGCCGCGCGCGCCGCTTCGTTGTCGCCCGAATAACCGATGTAGCGCGTGTAGCCTTTTTCCTGCGCCCGCAGTAAGCCTTCGATCGCTTCGCCGCGATTGAGAACTTCTGCCGAACAACTATGCAGTTGGGCAACATCGAGATAATCGGTTTTTAAATTTCTTAAAGAATTTTCGATCGTTTCGAGAATCCCTTTTTTCGACCAGTCTTCGCGCGTAAAAGCGTCGAGCGCGCCGCATTTTGTCAGGAGATAAAACTCTTGGCGGCGTTTGCCGACCGCGTTGCCGATCAATTCTTCCGAAGTTTTATAAGCCGCCGCCGTATCGATCACGTTCAAACCCGCGTCGAGCGCGGAATTTAACAGATCGGCGACCGTTTGCTGAGTTTTGTTATCCCAGCCGATTTCCGCGCCGCCGAATCCGAGCACCGAAAATTCCAGATCGGTTTTGCCGAATTTTCTCTTTTCCATATTTTTTAATTGCCCGCGAATAAACGCGAAAGAACGCGAAAAATACAAAATTTAATTTAGCTAAAATTTTTTTTTTTTTTTTTCGTGTCTTTTCGCGTTTATTCGTGGGCGAATTCTTATTTCCCTAATTCTTCTTCGACTTTTGCGACCAATCTTTCATCTTCCGCCGTCACGTCGGGCGCAAAACGCGCCGCGATCTCGCCGTTTTTGCCGACGAGAAACTTTTCAAAATTCCACAAAACCTCGCTCGGCTCGGAACGCTGCGAACCGAAGCCTTTCAATTTTTCTTCGAATCCGCCGTCGTTGACATCGGTGTCGGGCTTGGTTTCGGTCAAATAATGATAAAGCTGGTGTTGGTCGTCGCCTTTGACGGAAATCTTCGAGAAGAGCGGAAATTGAACATCGTAATTCGTCGAACAAAAATCCTTGATCTCTTCCTCGGTTCCCGGTTCCTGACCCATAAAATTGTTCGCCGGAAAACCCAAAACTTCCAAACCTTTTTCGCGGTAATTTTCATAAAGTTTTTCGAGTCCCGTGTATTGCGGAGTCAAACCGCATTTCGACGCGACATTGACGACGAGCAAAACTTTGTCCTTGTATTCGCCGAGATTGGTTTCCTGTCCATCGATCGTTTTTACGGGAATTTCATAAATTGACATAATTTTTTCCTCTATTTGTTTTTTACTTTTTCAATATAATTATCTAAATCTTCTATCGACTTATCGATAATTTGTTCGAGTACGTTTTCATCGACATCGCTCATCTTTTTGATATAAAGACAACCCTTGCCGGTTTTGTGTTTTCCGAGTTTGTCCAATAATTCCTGATGCCAACCCGTTCCAGTGGTTAAATAAAGCGTCAGATTCGCCTTGCGCGGCGATAATCCGATCTGCATCCAATCGAGCTCGCGTCCCGAGGCGTATTTCACAACCCGGCTGCCGAAACCGATAATGTTCGTGCCCCACATTTTCGGTTCGGAATTTGTCGCCTTCGACATCAATCCGATGATCCTGCGGCAATCGTCGCGGACGGTCTCGTCCCCGACGCTCTCCAAAAAATCGTCAACACTTGCTTCCGTTTTCTTCGTTTTCAATTCCGCTTTTGCCATTTACTTTCCTCTCCTACATTCGTTTATTTCGCTCAAAGTTAAAGTTTCAAAACATCACGAGCGAAATCTTTAACTTTCACTTTTTTCCGATTTTATTCCCCGTTATTCAAAGACTTCATATCAATCACGAAACGATAGCGCACATCTCCCTTGATCGTTCGCTCGTAGGCTTCTTCAATGTTTCGGATCGGAATGATTTCGACGTCGGAAGTGATGTTATTTTCCGCGCAGTAATCGAGCATTGCCTGAGTTTCCTTGATGCCGCCGATGCCCGAACCGGCAAGCGAACGATTATTTTGAATCAGCGCAAAGGCATGAACCGGCGCCGGTTTTTCCGGCACGCCGACCAGACACATCGCACCGTTTAATTTCAAAAGATTCAGGTAAACGCTCAAATCGTGGGCGGCAGAAACGCAGTCGAGAATAAAATCGTATTGTCCGGCGAGCGATTTCATTTCTTCCTCATTTTTTGAAACGACGAAATGATGCGCGCCCAAATTATAAGCGTCTTTTTCCTTCGAAGGCGACGTCGAAAAAACCGTCACGTCGGCACCCAACGAAACGGCGAATTTCACGCCCATATGCCCGAGTCCGCCAAGCCCGACGATGCCAACGTTGCTTCCTTCGCCGATATTAAATTTTCTGAGCGGCGAATAAGTTGTAATTCCCGCGCACAACAGCGGCGCGATTGCCGCGAGATTTTCCGAATCTGAAATTTTCAGCGCGTAATTTTCTTTGACGACGATCCGGTTCGAGTAACCTCCGTAAGTCGGCGTTTTTTCGTCCATTTCAGTCGAGTTATAAGTCTGCGCACAATGCACCTGACAGAATTGTTCGACATCTTGACGACAGTTTTCACAGTCGCCGCACGAATCAACGAAACATCCGACCCCCGCAAAATCTCCTTCTTTAAATTTCGTCACGTCCGTGCCGACTTTTGCCACCCGACCGACGATTTCGTGTCCGGGAACCATCGGAAACATAGAATTTCCCCATTCGTTGCGCGTCTGATGAATGTCCGTATGACAAACGCCGCAGTATTCAATTTCAATCAAAACGTCGTTTGCGCCGACTTCGCGGCGCTCAAATTCAAACGGCTCCAATTTCGCGTCCGCCGCTTTTGCCGCATAACCTTTGGTTGATAACATAATTCCCTTTTGTTTATTTTTACTCCTTGATCAATATTTATTTCAAAGCCTTTCGCGCCCAATCCTCAAGCGTGATTTTTCCCGCGAGCTGATCGTCGGTTTCAAATTTTATATGTCCCGAATTAAATCCGGCGAACATTTCCGCAAGCGACGCGGCGTTTTCCGGCGAATTGTGATTTTGCAAAATATCGAGCCATTGATCTTCGGGAACCGGCACGGCTTTGACTTCTCTGCCGAGAACTTTGCCGACGGCTTCGGCGGTTTCTTCGGGCGAAGTCCAAAATCCGGCAAGCTCAATAATTTCTTTGCCGGCAGTTTTTTCCTGCATCGCCTCGGCGGCAACGCGCCCGATGTCGGCGGCGGCGACCTGCGGAATTTTTCGGTCGAGCGGCTGGAAAAAACTCGGCAAAACGCCCTGGGTTTTCGCCGCTTCGAAAACCGCGTCCCAGTTTTCCATAAAACTTCCGGCGCGGATAAAAGTAACCGGAATTTCCAGTTCGCCGAACGCTTGTTCGAGTTTATGTGTCGTTAAGATATTTCCCGTGCCGCCCGAAAGATGCGAACCGATCGAAGAAAGCACGACGATTTTTTCGAGCGCGGATTTTTCGATCGCCGCCAAAAAAGCCGCAATGACCTTTGCCAATTCCGCAAATTGATCTTCCGACCCATACGCCGGCGGATTCATCAGATACAAAACCTTTCCGCCTTTCAAGGCTTCGGTCAAAGCCGCCGCATCCTGCAGATCGGCAACCGCAACTTCGGCGCCGAGTGTTGCAAATGCCGCGCCTTTTTCCTGATTGCGAACAACCACGCGCACAGGCAAGTCTTTTTCCAACAATGTTTTAGCAACAACCGAACCGGTGTGTCCGGTCGCGCCCGAGACGATAAACATAAATTCCCCCTGAATCTTTTCCCTTAATCTTTTTCTTTTCTGATCACCATTAAACCGTCGCGCACCGCGAAAAGAATATTGCTGACGCGCTCGTCCGCCTGAATTTTTTTGTTAAATTCGTGGAGCGCGATCGTGTTTTCGTCGTCGGTCGCGCCGCTTTCGACCTCGAGAACCGCGCCGCTCCATAAAACATTGTCCGCCAAAATTATTCCGCCGACCCGCAATTTCGGAAAAACCAGATCGAAATAATTCGCGTAATTCGGTTTATCGGCATCAATAAAAACCAGATCGAAGGTTTCATTGAGCGTCGGAATGATCTGCGTTGCCTCGCCGAGATAACTTTCGATGCGGCTGTAATCAGGCGTCCGCGCCCAAAATTCTTTGGCGACCGCATTGGTTTCGGGCTGTATGTCGAGCGTGATAAGCTTGCCGTCGTCCGCCAGACCTTCCGCCAGACAGAGCGCCGAATAACCCATATAAGTCCCGATCTCAAGAATCCGGCGCGGCTCAAGCATTTTGCTGAACATCGCCAGCAGCCGTCCCTGATAAAATCCCGAAAGCATTGATTTATCAACCCGCTCGCTGTAAGTTTTCTCTAAAAGCTCGGTCAAAATTCCGCTTTCCGGCGTGGTAAATTGTTCGGCGTATCTTTGTATTTTTTCGTCAATCATAGATTTTGAAAGTTGAAAAAGATGAAAAGCGAAAAGGTGAAAAGGGAAAAGTTTTACTTTTTCTCGACACCTACGCTTTTTACTGTTTCACTTTTTCACCTTTTTCACCTTTTAAGAAGCTCCGTCAACTTTCGATTCAAACCGCAAACTGATCAAAGTATTTTGGTTATCGGTGATTTCGAGCACGTCCTCGCTGCCGTCGGTGTCGTATTGGACGGCGATCCCGCGCACATTCGTGATCACGTCGCGCGTTTTTTCGGTGTTGCTTTTGCCGCGGTCGATGCGGATCACTTCGACCGATTTTTTATCGCCTTCCGTTTTCAGCAAAATGTCTTCGAGATGCTCTTCGCGGGCTTCGCCTTCCGTCGCGCCGCCGCTCCTGAAAACATCGAAACGCGCCCGCCGGTTGTTGTTCCGCGACGCGAATTCACGCAAAAATTCACCCCAGTTCTGTGGTTCGATCTGAACGATTTCACTCATTTTTATTTCTCCGTTTCTTAAAATTTAACGACGATCTTGCCGAAATGCGCGCCGCTTTCCAGATAATTCAAAGCGTCTTTGACTTCGCCGAAACCGAATGTTTTATCAATTATCGGTTTTAAATGCGAGTGCTGGCAAAGCAGCAGGTTCATTTGTTCAAACATCTGCCGCGAACCGACAAAAACTCCCTGCAGTCTGACCGATTTCATCAAAACCGAAGTCGGGTTAAACTCGCCTTTGCTTGCCAGTGCGCCGATCACGGCGATATGTCCGCCCATTTTGACGGCGTTCAGGGATTTTTGCAAAGTTCCCGCTCCGCCGACCTCGATAACATGGTCAACGCCGCGTTTTTCGGTCAATTCCAGAACGGCTCGATCCCAATCTTCGCGTTCTTTGTAATTTATCAATTCGTCCGCGCCAAGCGCTTTGGCACGCGCCAGCTTTTCGTTACTTGAAGACGTAATGATCGTCCGCGCGCCGTAAACGCTCGCGAGCTGCAGCGCGAAGATCGAAACGCCGCCCGTGCCTTGCAGCAAAACCGTGTCGCTCGGGTGCAATCTGCCCGATTCAAAAAGCGCGTGGTAAGCCGTCAGCGCCGCACACGGCAAAGTCGCCGCTTCTTCAAAGGAAAGTTGGTCGGGAATTCTGACCAAAGCTGATTCATCAAACGCGCCGAATTCGCGCAAAACGCCGTCAACATCGCCGCCGAGCGCGGTTCGCGCTTTTTTCACATCGATCGCGCCGTCGGTCCAGCCTTGCATAAAGATCGGCGAAACACGGTCGCCGATCTTCCATTTCGTGACCGCTTCGCCGATTGCGACAACTTCGCCGGCGCCGTCCGAAAACGGCACGAGCGGCATTTTCAGGCGCGGGTTATAGAAACCTTTGACCATCATCAGATCGCGGTAATTGACCGAAAACGCATGAAATTTCACCAAAACCTCGCCCGCTTCCGGTCGCGGTTCGGCGCGTTGGACCAGCGCCAGATTTTCGACGCCGAATTCCTGGATTTCGTATGCTTTCATAAAATTATCATTGCCCGCGAAACACACAAAAAATTCACGAAAAAGAAGACAGGATTATTTTTTTCGTATTTTTTGTGCCTTTCGCGGGCAAATTCTTTATTTCGTCCGCGAACCTTTTAAGTTCAGGCGAATGACGACATCGTCGCGAATCAGATCGTCGGCTTTTCCGGCATAAACGATGCCGAAATCTTTACGATTGATCGAAAATTCGGCGTTCACCGCGACCTCTGCCGGAGAAACCGTAATTTTTGCGGGAAACGTGATCGATTTTTTCACGCCGCGCAGCTCTAAATCGCCCGTCACGGTATAATTATCCGCGCCTTTCGCCGTATCCGGCACAATTTTCGTCGAAGAAAACCACGCCGAGGGGAATTTTTCCACCTCGAAGAAATCACCCGTCTGCAAATGTTTTGTCAAACCGTCGGCGTCGGAGAAGATCGATTTCATATCGATCTCGACCCAGACACTGCTTTCTTCCGCCTTTTCATTAACGAGATCGATCGTGCCCGTCAAATTCTTGAAACCGCCGTCGTGTTTGCCCGTCACTTTCGAGCCGGTAAATTCGACCTTCGAGTTTTCCGCCGTCAAAGGCAATGCCGTGCCTTTCGTTGCCGGTTTGGCGGGCGGCGCGGTGGCGGCGTTCGTATTTTGCGTATTTGCCGGGGCAGTAGTCGCCGAATTCGTCGTCGTCGCCTTTGGTTTATTCGCCGCCGGGTCTTCGCAAGCCGTTAAAAATATAGATAAAGATAAAATTCCCAATGCAATTTTTTTCATTCAATTCCTCTGTCAAAGATAATATTTTTCAATTTTTGAAAAGTTCCAAACCGCAGCTTGAACTCACAACTTTAACGCGTCGCCGCGCTTTCCTTAGCTTTCGACCATTTGTCGAAAAGATCTTCAAATTCCCTCTGAAGCGCCTGATTTTTGTCCGCCAAATACCAGCGCTGGATATTTTCCATCAGCAGAGGCTTTTCCAAACCAAGCGCGCGCATTTCGACAAACAAATCCATCGCCGCCTGCGGGCGCGGTCCCCAGGTTCCGATTTCCTGCCATGTTTCGGCGTCGAGCGCGATCAATTTCGGGATCGAACGCGCATTGTTCGTCAAATAGGCGTCCATCAAATCGAGATTCGAATCGCGCAGCACGTAGCGTGTTTCAATATTATCGCTTGCGGCGGCAATTTTCTCAATGATCGGAATATTTTGCGCCGCATCGCCGCACCAGCCTTCGGTAATTATCAGCCAAATCTGCCGGTTCTCGATTTTACGCGCCTTTTCGCGCAAAGATTCATTTATTTTGACCGTTTTTTCGAGGCGATGCATTCTTTGACGATTCAATTTACCGTAACCAAACATCGCTTCCGACTGATTTTCGCCCGTCGTTTTGCCGTCCAAAAGCAGATCGTCGATCAGTTTGATATATTCGGCAAAAGTCATTGATTTTTCGAGATATTCTTTCATATTTTTACAAAAAAATGCCGTTTATCATAAACGGCATTTCAACTTTAAGATCACGCGTTCTTTTTAAATAGATTATCCACGCTCCAGGCGCCGCCGCCCGCGAAAAACAGATAAAAGAACACAAAACAATAAATTGCCGCGAGCTCGCCGCCGTTCATGAGCGGCAGAAAACCTTTGCCGGTCAGACCGTGTCCCATAAAATAGGCGACCGCCATCATGCCGCTCATCAAAAAGGCGACCGAACGTGTAAAAAGTCCGATCATTATCAATATCCCGCCGAAAAATTCCAAACTTCCGGCAAATACCATAAAAGCAAACGGCGGCGCTTCGGTTCCCGGCGGCATCGGTCCCATCGGCGGAAACCCAAAAAGTTTTTGACTTCCGTGCCACAAAAATAAAAACCCCGTAATTATCCGCAAAACGCTCAAAATTCGCGGCGACCAACTTTCTAAAAACTCACGCATCTTTTTCTCCTCCCCAATTAATGCTCAAACTATTGAACTAATTTTAATAGATAATTACTGAATTGCAGAAACCACAAATAAACGCGGATCGCCTCCGACGACATTTTCAGCAAAACCGTTGACAATCTTCCGGCGGAATTCGTTCCGCGTTTATCCTTTAAATTCTGTGGTTTCATCACAACCTTCCCTTTTTCTTTCGATTCCCTTTTTCTTTCGATAACTTCCCTTGCTCGTAAATTTTCAACTCAAAGTCTTTCGATCAGTTCAGCATTCGGCATCCGCACCTTCGCCAGAGGCGCGAGCCAATCGTTTGCCGCGTCGCGATACCCGACCGCCGCGAGGGCAACCGCCGAATATTCGGTCAAACCCAAAATTTCGTTAAATTGCGCGGCGTCAAAACCTTCCATCGGCGTCGCGTCGAGCCCCAAAAGCGCGGCTGTTTCGAGCAGAAAGCCGAGCGCGATATAAGCCTGCCGCGAATTCCAAATTTCGATATAACCGCCATCGACCGCCTGTTTTGCCGAGCCTTTCATAATATTTTCATATTCCGTCAAAGCCTCGCGCGGAGTCCCGCGAACCTCGACAATGCGGTCAACAAAATGCTCGATGTCGGCGTCGGTCAGCGTTTTTTTATAGGCGAACACGACCAGATGCGAAGCATCCGTGATCGGCGATTGCCCATAAGCCGCCGGTTTCAGTTTCTCGCGCAAATCAGGATCGGTGATCACCAAAAATTTATAAGGTTGAATCCCGAAACTCGACGGCGCAAGCGTCAAGGCGGTTTCCAAAGTTTCCCAATCCTCATTGGAAATCTTCTTTGTTTTATCATAACTTTTGGTTGCATAACGCCAGTTTAATTGCTCCAAAATTGTTTCGTTGGTTAAATTTTCTTTTCCTAATTCAGTTTGCATAATTAACTATTTTGTAACCTCTTTTGATACAGTTTAGAATAAAATTTTTTAAGCCTCTTCGATCTTTTCAAGCACGTCGCGCAATGTGTATTGGTGCAGCTTTTCTTCGATCGATTTATCAATTTCCTTTTGCAATCCGCATAAAAATGCCGCCATATTCTTTCCGACCGGACAATCCTGATTCGCTTCTTTGGCATGCAAAGCAAAAACTTCGCCGCACGGCAAAGCCTTGTAAACTTCTGATAAATGAATGTCTTTCGGTTGTTTGGCAAGCGACGAACCGCCGCTCGCGCCGACCTGCGAAACAACGATCCGCGCATCTTGCAGATTACTCAGCAACCGGCGAATGACGACCGGATTGGTATTGACGCTGCCCGCAATATAATCCGACTTGACGCGTTCGTCGCCGCCTTTGGCAAGAATCGTTAAAACGTGGATCGCTATTGCAAATTGACTATTAGCTGCCATAACTGTAATAAGAATAGTTACAATTAAAACATTTGTCAAGCGCAAATTTAAACAATTTCACTCGGCTTGCGGTTGGGCTCGTCAATCTTAGCTTTTTCCGTATCGGCGGGCGGTTCTTCGATCGACGCGGGTTTCGGCGCGTCGGGCGGAAGCGGAATATCTTCGACATTTTCATTGCTCTCGTTTTCGCGCTCGATGTCCGAACGATTGCCGAATTCGTCTTCGCGTTCCGTCGAATTAACATCGGGATTTGGAATATTTTGTAGATCCTGCATAACTCTAAACTCCTTTTTATAAATTTTTTAAAATTTCTTTGATTTTCCAGTCCAAATTTTTGCTGATAAACGAACTGGATTCTTGAATCGTGATTTTCGGAACTGTCACTTCCCCGATGACGACGACCGTTTTTTTATCCGGACTTTTATTTTCCGCCAATGGGAACGAGTTTTTTTCATAAACTATTTCCTGGAGATGTTCTTCAAAAATATTGAAACTCACGCTTTTATACATAGTTTTTCCGCGCCAAAACTCACGACGCCCGCAAACTCAAAGTGCAAACGATATGCCGTAAAGAAAAACCTTATAAACACTGGCTTTTATTGATAATTGAACTTAAATTGAAAATTTTTGGAAGTTGATTAGTGAACGATTTGCGGACATTTTCGGCTTGGTACAAAAAGTCGGCGCGCTGCGTTCGGTAATCGGTAATCGGTAATCGAATAAAATTTAAAATCGTGAACCAAGCCGAATATTTTTCCGAACGATTGACGATTTCCGATTCCCGCGCTTTGCTTTGAGTTTGTGCAAAGCAGATATTTTCAGATTTCGGAAAGATTCGCCAGCTCGATGAGCGATTCTTCGGCGATCAGCCGGAAAGTGCGGACATTTTTTAGCTCGGCAAGATTTTTGGCGGTCAGCGAATCGCAGATGACCATCGAAGCGGCGTGCAAGCCTTTGCGCCAATTCGCTTCGGCGGTCGAGCGGACGAGCAGACTTTCCGGCTCGATCCGCGCCGCCACGAGCATTATTTTTGCGAGCACCAGAAAATTTTCCCAGCCCGAAACGACGGCGATCAGATCGTTTTCGGTCGGGCGCGTTTCGCCGGTCATCGATGCGGCGGCAGAACGCGCTTTTAAGAAAACGCAGGATTTATCCGCCGGCAAAACCGCGCTGATCTTTGCTTTTTCGTCAAACATCGCGGCAAAATTCGCGCCCAGTTTTGAAATATTCTGCTCGAAATCTTCAAAGCTTGCGCCGCGCACTTCGAGTTTCGCGGTTTCGCTGATCTCTTCGATCAGAATTTTCCGCAATTCGAGATCGCTTTCGATCACGAATAATTGTTTTGATTGCTGTGAGTTAAAAAAATGCGCGAGCCGCTCCTGGATTTCGGCGGTCGAAAAGCCTTGCGTTTGCGCCGCGCCGACAAATTGCGCGATCAGCTGGTCGAGCGAGTTGGCAAATTGTTCGGGATTCGATTCGCGGACGTAAAAACCGCTGCCTTTGCGGAATTCGAGCCAGCCTTGTTCGGCAAGAATCTGATACGCGTTGGAAACCGTGTTCGAGTGAATCTTAAAGCGCTGGGCGATTTCGCGCGTGCTCGGCAAACGCGTCCCGACCGCCAGATCGCCGCTCGCGATGCCGAGCGTGATCTGCGTGGTAATCTGTTCACGCACGGGAACTTCGGAGTTTTTCGAGAGCCAGATTTTCATTTTTATATTTGCCACCGAGAACATAGAGTGCGCAGAGATTTTATAATCAATTATTCAGTGAACTCGGTGTTCCCAGTGGCTATATTTTTAATCTAAAGCGTGTTTCAAGGCGTCTTCCAGATTCGGATATTGAAACTCGAAACCCATTTCTTCGAGCCGTTTCGGCACCATTTTTTGACCTTGCAGCAGGAGCGATTCGCCCATTTCGCCGAACAGAAGTTTAATCGCAAATTCGGGAATCGGCAATATTGTCGGGCGATTGAGAACTTTTCCGAGCGTTTTTGTAAATTCCTCGTTCGTCACCGCTTGCGGCGCAACGGTGTTGAAAGCGCCTTTTATTTCCTCGTTTTCGAGCGCGAAATGAAAAACGCGAAGCAGATCGTCGAGCGCGATCCACGGCATAAATTGTTTGCCCGAACCGACCACGCCGCCGACGCCGAGCTTAAAAGGCGTCAGCATTTTCGCGAGCGCGCCGCCGTCCTTCGATAACACAACGCCGATTCGCGGAAGGACGACGCGTGCGCCGAAATCCGTCGCGCGGCGTGCTTCGCTTTCCCATTCGTCGCAGACATCGGGCAAAAAACCTTTGCCTTTCGGGCTTTCTTCGGTTAAAATCTCGTCCTTGCGGTCGCCGTAAAAGCCTGCCGCCGACGCGGAAATAAAAATTTTCGGCGCAACTTTAGTCTTTTTCAAAGCGTCAACCAAAACGCGCGTCCCGACGGAACGGCTTTCCCGAATCCGTTTTTTCTTTTCCGCCGACCAATTTTCCGCCGCGATGCTATCGCCCGCGAGATGAATGACCGCATCGAAATTTTCGAGTTTTGTTTGCCCGTCAACCGAAAAACCTTTTTCGGCGTCCCATTGAATTTCGTCCGCCGATTTCGGAGTTTTCCTGACAAGCCGGTAAACTTCGTGACCTTTCGCCTTTAGAGTCGGGATCAGATGCGTCCCGATCAAACCGCTCGCGCCGCTGATTAATATTTTCATAAATAAGGTTATGCCTTTCTTTGCGCCTTTGCGTCTTGGCGGAAAATTTATTTTTCTCCCGCAAAAACGCAAAGGCGCAAAGATTTTTTTATTTGCGATTTATTGTCCGCTGTCTAACAATGCTATTTAACGATTTCAAATTTTTTAATTTTGAGATATTCCCAACCGTTCGACCGCTTGCCAAGAATACTTATAATTTCGGGAAATCCATAATCTTTATCGAATATCACATCTATACGTTTTTCCTGATCTTTTTCCAACGATTTATTCTGAACATCGAATTTCACCTTTTCTATAAATTTTGTAAATCAAGTTTAGAACGAACAAAAATAAAACCGCTTACGCCATAGATTAATATTTTCAAAAGTTATTGATTCGGATTTTGATCTTACCATCAAAATAGCTTGAGCCTTCGTATTTATTCAAACCGCATTTTACACAAATTCTTTCATAATATTTTCCCGGTAACGGAAAGAGCGGTTTATAACGGCATCGCGGACATCGCCAGAAACGTGTATGGAGCGCAAAAACAAGCACCAGAAGCCCGCCACCGGCAAAAAGTCCGAGAATCAATTCCCTGGCAACATATTCGCCCAAAACGTTCATAAACTTCAGCGAAAAATAAAATCCCGCGATAAACATAACGGCAAGCATTAACGCCAGCGCGGTTTTCAAACGATGCCGCTGCCAAGCTTTCTGATACGGATATTTTTCGCTTTTCATTTTCAGACATTTTACACAATTTTTGCCGCTTTCAAAGATCAGCTACACAGTCGGACGCGGCGGTGTGCGCCGATGCGTCGGTGCTCACCGAGAAAAGCATCGGCGCACACCGCCGCGACGGATTTTTAATGTATAATTTCAAAAAATCCTTCGTGCGATGAAAAAGAAAAGCTTGCCAAAAAAGACGGTCGAATCGCTCGCGCTGAGTCACGAATTTGTCGAAGAATCGTTTGACCGCGTGACGGGCGCGCAGTTGATTACGGGCAACGAGGTCAAACTGTTAAAAGACGCGGCGGAAAATTATCCGGCGTGGCTCGCGGCGATCGAAAACGCCCGACACCGAATCTTTTTTGAAAGCTATATCATCCACGAAGACGAACAGGGTCGGATTTTCGCCGACGCTTTGATCAAAAAAGCAAAAGAAGGCGTGATCGTCAAAATCATCTACGACTGGCTCGGCGGATTCGGCAAGACCTCGCGCAAATTTTGGCGGCGTTTGATCGCGAACGGCATTGAAGTGCGCTGCTATAATCCGCCGAAACTGACCGATCCGCTGCTTGTGCTATGCCGCGATCATCGCAAAACCATCATCGTTGACGGGCGCGTCGCGTTTGTCACGGGTTTGTGCGTCGGGCAGGATTGGATCGGTCGTCCCGAACGGCAAATGCCGCCGTGGCGCGATACGGGCGTCGAGATTCGCGGCGCAGCGGTCGCGGAGGTCGAACGCGCTTTTGCCAATATTTGGGCAACCGTCGGCGCGCCGCTCGATAAAAATATTTTGTCGAAACGCACGGATTTTGCGCCCGCCGGAAATGTTGCGGTGCGAATCGTCGAAGGCATTCCGGCAAGCTCGCATATATACCGCATTGACCAAATCTTAGCCGCCGGCGCGCGCCGGACAATGTGGCTGACCGACGCTTATTTTGTCGGCGTGCCGTCTTATTTACAATCGATCAAGGACGCCGCGACGGACGGCGTTGACGTTAGAATCCTGGTTCCGCAAAGCACCGACATCGGTTTGATCCGCGACACGACGCGCTCGACCTATCGCCCACTGCTTGCCGCGGGCGTCAGAGTTTTTGAATGGAACGGTTCGATGGTTCACGCGAAAACCGCCGTTTTTGACGGCAGATTTTCGCGCGTCGGTTCGACCAATTTGAATATCGCGAGCTGGTTCGGCAACTACGAACTCGACGTTTTGGTCGAAGACGAGGATTTCGGCAGACAGATGCAGGAAATGTTTCTCGAAGATTTGCGGAACTCGACCGAAATCGTGCTCGCCGACACGCAGAAAATCTCGCGGCGGCAGCGCCGAAACCAACGAAAAAACATAAAAAAGATCAAGGGAAAAGGCGCGGGCAGCGTTCGCAAAGCGACGGCAAGCGCGCTCAACGCGGCGACTTCGATCAGTTCGATCATTACGCGGCAAGCACCGCTCGGCGCGGCGGAAGCCAAACTTCTCGCGATGGTCGGGGCTGGTTTATTGATTTTTGCACTGCTTTTGATAATTTTTCCGCGCATCGCTTCGATCCCGCTTGTCATCATACTTCTCATGCTGGCTTTGCCGACTTTGCTGAAGGCTTTGAGAAATTATCGGAATAATTGAGAATTGGTTTTTGGTTTTTGGTCTTTGGTTTTTGAATTGTTAAAGACCAAAGACCAAAGACCAAAAGCCAAAACCAAATGGATAGAATTCGCATTGCAACCTACAACATCCATAAATGCGTCGGGATCGACCGCAAGTTTTCGCCTGAAAGAATCGCCGAAGTTTTGCGCGAAATCGATGCGGATGTCGTCGCTTTGCAGGAAGTTTTGTGTCACACGAGCGCCCCGAAACGCGAGCATCAAGCGGAATTTTTAGCAGAAGAACTCGGGATGGATTTTTTCCTCGGCGAAAACCGCCGGATCAAAGGCGGACTTTACGGCAACGCGGTCTTGAGCCGTCTGATGGTCAAACATTCGGAGAATTTCGACATCAGCATTCATAAATACGAACCCAGGGGATGTTTGCTGACCGAGATCGCGCTGACGGAACATCAAACCTTACAATTTTTCAACGTCCATCTCGGCACGTCTTTTTTCGAACGCCGCCGCCAGGTTCACAAACTGCTCGCCGCGCATCTTCTTGAACACACGAAATTTACGGGAAAACGAATCGTCGCGGGCGATTTCAACGAATGGACGCGCGGGCTGACGACCCGGCTTTTCAAAGCAAATTTTCAAGCGGTTGACGCGAAAAAACATCTCGGACACACGCGAACATTTCCCGGCTTTCTGCCGCTCCTGCATCTCGACCATATTTATTTCGATAAAAAGTTCCGGCTTGCCGAAGCTTTTCTCCACAAAAGCCGGACGGCGCTCGTCGCTTCGGATCATCTGCCGATCGTCGCCGAATTCGAGTTTTGATTTCAACGCGAAGACGCAAAGTTTTTATAAATTTACAAACTTTGCGTCTTCGCGTTGAAAATTATTCCTTTCCCTGCAAATCGCGGCGGATAAATTTGACCATTTTTTTGATTTCGTCTTCGGTCAGCTGATTTTTGAACGACGGCATCGGGAGCTTGCCGTTGGCGATCTGGTCGTAGATCTCGGCTTCCGATTTTTTTGCCGCTTCGCCGTATCTCAGGCTCGGAATCAGTTTGCCGTCAATTTCCTTGCCGTTCGCTTCCTGCCCGTGACAGATCGCGCAGTTTTGCCGAAAGAGCGAGGCTTCGTAGGATTTGCTTTCGGCGATCACAAAACTTCGGCGCGGCGGCGCGGCTGGATTACAGGCAATCGCGGCGGCGATAAATGATACAAGGATGGCGATTTTGGTTTTTGGTCTTTGGTTTTTGGTCTTTGACTTGAGGCTTTGGACTCTGTGCTTTCGACTCACTTGATGGCTCCTTCGAGCGGGCTCGAAGCGGAAGCGTAAAGCCGTTTCGGCATTCTGCCCGACAAATATCCGAGTCTGCCCGCCTGAACCGCAAAGCGCATCGCTGTCGCCATCTGCGCGGAATCTTTGGCTTCGGCGATCGCCGTGTTCATCAAGATCGCGTCCGCGCCGAGCTCCATCGCGATTGCTGCGTCCGACGGCACGCCGACGCCGGCATCGACGATGATCGTCGCTTCGGGCAACTGCTCGCGCATAATCCTGAGGTTTGAAGGATTCTGGACGCCCATGCCCGAACCGATCGGCGCGGCGAGCGGCATCACCGCCGCGCAGCCCGCGTCCAGTAATTTTTTCGCCATAATCAGATCGTCCGTAAAATACGGCAGCACGATAAATCCTTCTTTAACCAAAATCCGTGCCGCTTCGAGCGTTTGTTCGTTGTCGGGCAAAAGCGTAATTTTATCGCCGATGACTTCGAGTTTGATCCAATCGGTTTCGAGCGCCTCACGCGCCAATCGCGCCGTCCGACAGGCGTGTTCGGCATCATAACACCCGGCAGTATTCGGCAAAATCTGCATTTCGGGCGACAGGTAATCGAGAAAAGATTCCGTCGCGCGGTCAAGCGGCACGCGATTGACCGCGACCGTCACCATCTCCGCGCCCGAAGCCTTATGTGCCGCCTGCATTTCCTCGAACGAACGATATTTTCCCGTCCCGATAATCAGGCGCGAATTAAAAGTTTTTCCGGCTAATGTGAACATAATTTAAGAATTTAGAATTAAGAATTTATAAAACTAATCTTAACCAAAATTTTCGCACAAAAGAAACGCGGATTAAATTAGAAGATTTAATCCGCCATTTTTAATTTTTAATTCTTAATTTTTAACCGGACTAACCGCCGCCGACAAAATGGACGATCTCGATCCGGTCGGCGTCTTTGATCGCGATTGATTCCCAATCTTTTTTGCGGACGACTTCTTTGTTTAATTCAATTGCAATGCGCTCCGACGGCAAGGAAAATTCCCTGAGCAGTTCGAGCAGATTAAACTGTTCGGCGATTTCTTTCGTTTCGCCGTTGATAAAAACCTTCATTCATTTATCATTTAACATTTAACATTTATCAGTCAATCAATCGTTCAATGATAAATGTTAAATGATAAATGAAATCACGATTGCCGGACGATCTGGCGAAGTTCGGCTTCTTCGCCGTCGCTGATCGCGCGAACAAGGATCGCGCCACGACCGGATCGGAATTGCGGCAATTGGAGATGAACGACGGCGACGCCCGTGTCATTGGTGCGGGCGTGAAAGATCAGCGGGCGAAAGCTCGACCCGAGAACTTTGACCATGACCTGCGCACCGGTGATAAAATTCTTGACGTTTCCGCGAAAAACGCGAATGTTAAGAGTTTTTCTTTCACCGGCTTTGAAGGCGGTTTCGTTTAAAAATTCGATTTCAAGCTGTTCGTTTTTCGAATTTCCCGTATTATTCAGCTCGGAAACTATTTCGACCGCATCCGCCGACAAAATAGTTTCGGCTTCGATAATACTGCCGACGTCAAGGATAAAATTTTCCTCGATAATCTCAAGCGGCAGATCCCAGATCAATTCGTCTTTCGGTTGCGGGATGGCGGGCACAAAACTTTCTTTCGGCTGCGGAATGGCGGGCGCAAAGTTTTCACTCGTGATGTTTTGGGCGGACGATTTTAGCTCCGGCGTGATCGGCGCACCCGCAAAATTCGCGCTGTTCGACTGAAATTGCGGCGCGTTGAGATTGCGAACCTCGGATTTTTTTTCGATCGGCAGTATTTTCTGAAGCGGCGCGTGCCCGTTGGCTTTTAATTTGGCTTCCTTTTTCAGCGCGGCATCTTTGGCGGTCATCCGCTTTAATTCTTCGATTCGTCCGGCGCGCACCGCCGCGCAGATCAGTTTATGTTGTTTTTGGAGACGTTCGGTCAGAATCTTTTCATCAAATCCGCTTTGCAGTAAATCATCGTAAGGCGTGCGTTTGCTTGCCAGAATCGTTCCGCGATGATAGACCAAAGACAAAATAAGAGGTGTTTCCACACCTTTGTCTTCGGTTTGGACGTGATAGATTACGCCGTCGTGTTCGATGTCTGTATTAAATCCGGTTATCACAATTTCAGCAAAAATGGCGAGAAAAGGCTGTAGTTTCAGACACAAAGTGCCTTTATTGAAATTATCACAGGCAGTCGCGGGCGGTCAATAAAAATTAGTCACGACTCGCGAGTCCGGCATCGAAAATCGGGTTTTCGGCTCAAATTCAACTCGCAACTCCGGGCTTTCGACTCTTGACTCTCTTTGTGGCTTAACTTACGATTTAATTTGTGCAATAATTCTCAAATTCGACAGGTGTTTTTTTCCCGTTATTTTGACAGTTTTAAAGCCAAGGAAAATTATTAAAATTCGATGAACAATTTTAGCATAATGGATTACGCACCGATCGGCATCATGTTTCTGGTCGCGATGGGTTTTGCCGCCAGCCAGCTTTTAGTCACGCAGCTGATCGGACCGCGAAAACGGACGGCGACAAAATTGATGCCCTATGAATGCGGCAAGGATCCGGTCGGTTCGGCGCGCGACCGCTTTTCGATCAAATTCTACACGGTCGCCGTCATTTTTCTGTTGTTCGATATTGAAGTTTTGTTTATGATCCCGTTTGCCGTCGCCTTTAAAGAATTGCTCAGACAGCAAAACGTCAATCCGGCGATCGCTTACGGAACGATCGCGTTGGTCGAAATTTTGATCTTTATCGCAACTTTGATCGTCGGATATATTTATGTTTGGAAAAAGGGCACATTCGATTGGGGTTTGCAATCACGCGCCGAAGCACGAGCGGAAGCCAAAGCGATGGCAAACGCGAAACGGCAGGAAGCGCAGAACCTGAAAAAAGCCGCTTAAAGGTTTGGAGAGATTAAAATGGGTTTAGAAAACAATATTTGGGAATCGCTGCCCGATGTCATCACGGTCAAACTTGACGCGGTCATTAATTGGGCAAGAAAGTCTTCGATCTGGCCAGCCACGTTCGGGTTAGCCTGTTGTGCGATTGAAATGATGAACAGCGTTTCGGCACGCAACGATTTATCCCGGTTCGGCGCGGAAACCTTTCGCGCGAGTCCGCGGCAAGCCGATGTGATGATCGTTTCGGGACGCGTCTCGCGCAAAATGGCGCCGGTTCTAAGAAGAATTTACGATCAGATGCCCGAACCGAAATGGGTCATTTCAATGGGCGCGTGCGCCACCTCCGGCGGAGTTTTCGATAATTACGCGATCGTCCAGGGCGTTGACAAGATCGTCCCGGTCGATATTTATATTCCGGGCTGTCCGCCGCGACCGGAAATGCTCGTTCACGCGATCACGATGCTTCAGGAAAAGATCATGAAAGATTCGGTCAAAGACCGTTACGATACTTTCGAGGAAGAATCCCGAAAATCGATCGTCCCGGGAACTTTGCCCGTCACGGAAGGCACGGCGCTCGAACGAGAAACCGAGATCGAAGTTGCGCAAAATAAGGTTTCGCGCCCCTATACGATTCCATCGCGGCACGAACGACGCAAATCTTCGTAAAATTTACGGCGGTGAACTTAAAAATTCTCACCGCCTTTTTGTTAAAATATGGCTGATACAGCAGTTCTTTTAGAATTTGTCGAAAAATTAAAAGCGGAAAACGCCGCGTGGGTCGCCGACGTCAAGGACGCGCTCGGCGAAGTGACGATTTTCGTGCCGCGTGAAGCGATCGTCGATGTCGCCTGGGTTTTAAAGACCAAACACGGATTTGATATGCTCGCCGATCTGTGCGGCGCCGATCGCGGACCCGAAGAAGACCCGCGTTTCGAGGTCAATTATCATCTGTTCTCGACGAAACATAAAAACCGTCTGCGTTTGAAAGTTCTTCTGTCGGAAGACGAACCGAATGTCGGAACGGTGACGACCGTCTGGAAAACCGCCGATTGGCACGAGCGCGAAACCTTTGATCTGGTCGGCGTGATCTTTGACGGTCATCCCGATCTGCGCCGAATTCTTTTGCCGTCCGATTTCGACGGACACGCATTGCGGAAAGATTACCCGTTGCGCGGCTACGAGCCTTATAGTTTAAGTTAATCCGGTTTTCGGTTTTGGGTTTTTGGTATTTGCTAAAACCCAAAGCCAAAAACCTAAAACCGAATTATTTATGTCAACAGCAGTAGAAAATTTACCGGGTCAATTTGAAGTTCTCGACCAATCACTGGAATCGCAGATGACGCTTTCGATGGGTCCGCAGCACCCTTCAACGCACGGCGTTTTGCGGCTCGACTTAAGGCTCGACGGCGAACTCGTCGTCAAAGCGATTCCCGACATCGGCTATTTGCACACGGGAATGGAAAAGCTCTTTGAATATAAAAAATATCAGCAGGGCATCGTCATCACCGACCGGATGGATTATCTCAATCCTTTGGGGAATAATCTGGTTTATGTGATGGCGGCGGAGAAACTGCTGCAGCTCGAAATTCCCGAACGCGCGCAGGTGATCCGAGTTTTGATGTGCGAACTCCAGCGGATCGCGTCGCATATGGTCTGGCTCGGCACGCATTGTCTGGACATCGGCGCAATGAGCGTTTTCTTTTACTGTTTTCGTCAGCGCGAAAAGATCCTGAATCTGATCGAATCGGCTTCGGGCGGACGCATGACGCCTTCGTATTTCCGGATCGGCGGTTTGATGATGGATCTGCCCGCCGGTTTCGAACGGCGCTGCCGGCAATTTTTGGAAGATTTTCCCGAAGCGATGAGCACGTTTGAAACTTTGGTCACGGGAAATACGATCTGGCAATCGAGAACGCAGGGAATCGGCGTCATTTCGGGCGAAGAAGCGATCGATTGGGGTTTGACCGGACCGTGTCTGCGCGGCAGCGGCGTCGACATCGATCTGCGGCGCGATAATCCGTACACCGGTTATGAAACCTACGATTTTGAAGTTCCGGTCGAACACGACGGCGACGTTTGGGCGCGGTTCAAGGTGCGGATGCGCGAATGTTATGAATCATACAAAATCGTCCGTCAGGCGCTTGATAGATTAAAACCGGGACCGACGAAAGCCGACGCGCCGAAAATCGTGCTGCCCGACCGCGACGATATGCGCAAACATATGGATAGCTTGATTCACCATTTCCTGATCGTCGCCGAAGGTTTCAACGTCCCCGAAGGCGAGGTTTATTTTCCGATCGAAGCCTCGAAAGGCGAGCTCGGCGTTTATATGAAAT
>CADEFG010000002.1:15046-29219 GCA_902826505.1 uncultured Acidobacteriota bacterium | reverse complement strand
AAAATCAGAAGGTTCCGATCTGGGGAATGGCTGAGCCGGGAGAAACTGTCAAAGTCGGGTTCGGAAAACAAAAATTAACGATCATCGCCGACGCGATGGGAAAATGGCGTGTTGATCTAAAACCTATGAGAGCCGATTTTTCGCCGCAAAATTTGACGATCGAAGGCAAAAACAAAATCGAACTCAAAGATATTCTCGTCGGCGAGGTATGGCTGGTAGCGGGACAATCGAATATGCAGCGGCTTTTGCGCGAAACCGCGAACGGCGAAGAGGTTCAATCAAAAGCAAATCATCCGAACATCCGGCTTTTTAACGCGAGCCGCGAAGTTGCTTTTAAGAAAAAGCAAGGAAAATTGGGCGTATGGGCGGCTTGCACACCCGAATCGGTCAAGGAATTTTCCGCCGCCGGCTATTATTTCGGCGTCGAACTCGAACGAGAATTAAAAGTTCCGATCGGTTTGATAAATTCATCTTACGGCGGTTCGCAAGCCGAAGCCTGGACGCCGGTCGAATATCTGACCGCGAATCCCGATCTGAAGGCAACGGTCGAACGCACCAAAATCTGGGACGCCGAACGCCCGAAAGTGCGCGCTGATTACGCGGAAGCCATCAAAAAATGGCGCGAAGAATCGGAAAAACAAAAGGCGGCAGGCGTTCGCCCGTCGCCTTCGCCCGGCGTGCCGGATGCGCTGCGCGATTACCGGGTTGCGGCTTCGATCTACGACGGGATGATCGCCCCGCTGATGCCGTTCGCAATTCGCGGGGCTGCTTGGTATCAGGGCGAATCGAATGAAGCGCGTGCCGAGCAATACAATATTTTACTGCCGGTGATGATACGCGCGTGGCGCGAACGCTGGGGACAGGGAAATTTTCCGTTCGGAATCATTCAACTTCCGAATTATCGCGCCGTTAAACCGGAACCCGAAGACGCGCCCTGGAGCTTTATCCGCGAAGCCGAGCGCCGAACTGCCATAAATACTCCAAACACAGGTTTAATCGTGACGATTGACATCGGCGAAGCAAGCGACATTCATCCGAAAAACAAACTTGATGTCGGAAAAAGAATGGCGGTTTGGGCATTAAAAGATGTTTACGGGAAAGCTTTGGTCGATTCGCCAAAATTCAAAAAAGCCGAGATCAAGGGCTCAAAAATCGTTTTGACGTTTGACGATGTTGGAACAGGTTTGAAGATCAAGGACGGCGAAAAGCTCGAAGAATTTGCGATCGCCGGTGCGGATAAAAAGTTCGTTTGGGCAGACGCAAAAATCGTCGGAAAAAACAAGATCGAAGTTTCATCGCCGCAAATCCTTGCGCCGCTTGCCGTCCGTTACGCTTTTAACAGCAATCCGAAACATCCGAATTTGACGAACGATTCGGGTTTGCCCGCCGTGCCTTTTCGCACCGACGATTGGGACGACCCGACAAAAGGGAAAAGATAAAACAACTGACGATGGACAATGAACAATTGACAATAATTAGTTTCATAAATAGTCAATTGTTCATTGCCAGTTGTCCATGATGAAAAAAATGTTTGATTTGACAGAACATCCGCACCGCCGATTCAACCCTCTGACGAGGGAATGGCTGATCGTTTCGCCGCACCGGACGAAGCGACCGTGGCAAGGACAGATCGAAAATGCGAACCGCGAAATTTCGCCGTCGTATGATGCGAATTGTTATCTTTGTCCGGGCAACAAACGCGCGGGCGACAAAGTAAATCCTGAATATAAAGACGTTTTTGTGTTTGAAAATGATTTTGCGGCTTTGCAGTCTGATATTCCGCCGGGAAATTTTAACGAAAATGATTTGCTGGTCGCCGAAACCGAACGCGGAATTTGCCGTGTTTTATGCTTTTCGCCGAACCATAGTTTGACGCTTTCGCAGATGCGCCCGGACGACATCAAAAAAGTCGTTGACGAATGGGCAAAACAATACAGCGAGCTCGCCAAATACGAATTTATCAAACACGTGCAGATTTTCGAGAATCGCGGCGAGATGATGGGCAGCAGCAATCCGCACCCGCACGGGCAAATTTGGGCGAGCGAAAGCGTGCCGAACGAAACCGCCAAAGAGCTTGTTTCGCAAGCCGCCTATTTTGAAAAAAATGGCAGTTGTCTGCTTTGCGACTATCTGAAATTGGAGCAGAAAAAAGCTGACAGAATCGTTTGCGAGAACGCGCTTTTTTCGGCGATCGTGCCATTTTGGGCGGTTTACCCGTTTGAAGTGATGATCGTCGGAAAGCGGCATCGCGGCTCGATCGATGAATTCAGTGAAACGGAAAAAACAGGCTTTGCCGAAATTTTAAAGCAAGTCACGACGCGCTACGACAATCTTTTTTTAACGTCTTTTCCATATTCGATGGGTTTTCATCAAAAGCCGACCGACGGAAAAGATTACGGGTTCGCGCATTTTCACGCGCATTTTTATCCGCCGCTGCTGCGTTCGGCGACAGTTCGAAAATTTCTTGTCGGGTTTGAGCTTTTGGGCAGCCCGCAGCGCGACATCACGCCCGAATCCGCTGCCGAACGCCTTCGGGAGCTAAGCGAAATTCATTTTCTTGAAAATCAATAATTTTTTGATGAATATCGAAAATCTCAAATGGAAATTTACGAAAAGATCCGGTGATGCTCTGCCGTATCTTTCGCGCTCCCGGACGCATTAATTTGATTGGTGAATATCCCGAACAATGATGGATTTGTATTGCCGTGTACGATTGTTTTTGCGGTCTTTATAGCTGGTTCCGTCAGCAATGACCGAAAAATTCACTTCGCATCGCTCAATTTCGAGGGCAAATTTGAATTTGAGCCGGATCAGCCAAACGGTAAAATCGAAACGAATTGGGCGAAATATTTGCAAGGCATCGAATTTATTTTGGAGAAATCCGGGCATCGCTTGCGAGTCGCCAATCCCGCGACTACGAAGTCAGCACCGCCGAACTCGAACTGATGGTTAAACTCGTCCGTCAGCAGAAAGACGTTTTAGGGGCACGAATAATGGGCGGCGGTGCTGCCGCGGCACGATTAATTTATTGGAAAAGGGTGTTTCGTCAAATGTTATCGAAAAAATTTCAGAAAATTATCAGCTTCTAACAGTTATTGAACACGAAATCTATCTTTGCAAAATCACAAAGGGTGTTTTTGAAGTTGGATAACTTTCAAAATTGGATTGACCAATTTTGTCCAGAATTAATTTGCATTTTTGGAAAAAAATTGCTATTCTCCTGTTTTCAAGGATGGTTAAGCGGTTTTCTTTTATTTATTAAATTATCCAAAATCATTAGATTTAGCAACGATTATCAAATAATTCTCTTGACGATTTCATTTATAAAATTTTCCGTAAGTCATTAGATTTTAAGTAAATTATTCTATTCTTTAACAAATATTATGAGCAATCAGGCAGCATCAAAATCGAAATTTAAATTTGTAAAATATCTTTGGAACGATGACGAGGTCGAAGGAATGGACGGCGTTGACCGTCTGGTTTACCGTTCAAACCGGCTCGGCGACGATCTGACTTTGACCAACACGGGCGGCGGAAATACTTCGTCAAAATTAATGGAAAACGATCCTTTGACCGGCGAAGAAGTCGAAGTTCTTTGGCTCAAAGGCTCGGGCGGCGATTTGCGCACCGCCAAGCGCGACGGTTTTGCTTCGCTGTATCTCGATAAGGTGCGCGATATGCGGGCGATTTACGAAAATGCGCCGGAAAACGGTGCGAAAACCGAGATCGAAGATGCGATGTATCCGATGTATTCGCACTGCGTTTTTAACTTGAATCCGCGCGCTTGCTCGATCGATACGCCGCTTCACACGCTCGTCCCGCACCAACACGTCGATCATCTGCACCCGAATTCGGTGATTGCGATCGCCGCTTCGGTTAACCAGGAACGCCTTACAAAAGAAATTTACGGTGAAGAAGTGATCTATATTCCGTGGCAGCGCCCGGGTTTTGATATTGGTTTAAAAATCGAGCAGCTTATCAAAGAAAACCCGAACGCGAAAGGAATTTTGCTCGGTCATCACGGAATGAGCTCGTGGAACAACGACGACAAAACCTGTTACGAAACGGCGCTCGAAATCATCGACCGCGCCGCCGAATATATCGAAGCGCACGATCGCGGCGAAGAAACCTTCGGTGGTCAAAAATATGCTGCTTTGGATGATGAAACGCGCCAAAAGCTGCAAACCGAGATCATCCCGTTTATTCGCGGACAGGTTTCGGTTTATCGCCGTTTTGTCGGGACGGTGCAGGACGACTCTCGAATGCTCCGGTTCGTCAATTCTACGGACGCGCCGCGCTTGGCGGAACTCGGAACATCGTGTCCCGACCATTTCCTGCGAACGAAGATCAAACCGCTTTTTGTCAATTGGAATCCCGAAACGGGCGATTTAGAATCGCTTAAAACAGCTATTTCAGAAGGTTTGGTCGAGTATCGCAAGGATTACGAAGATTATTATAACCGCTGTAAACACGCCGATTCGCCGGCGATGCGCGACCCGAATCCGACCGTTGTTTTGATTCCCGGGCTCGGAATGATCGCCTGGGGCAAAAATAAATCGGAATCGCGCGTGACGGGCGAGTTTTACAATTGCGCGATCGAAGTGATGCGCGGCGCGGAAGCAATCGACGAATACGAAGCGATGGATCAGCAAGAAGCCTTCGACATTGAATACTGGCTCTTGGAAGAAGCCAAACTCAAACGGATGCCGCCCGAGAAAGAACTCGACCGCCAAATTCACGTGATCATCGGTGCCGGTGCGGGAATCGGTCGCGAAACCGCGCATCGCCTGGTCAAAGAAGGCGCTCATATCGTTTGCGTTGATCTCAATGAAGAAGCGGCGCAGGAAACCGCCGCCGAAATAATTGCCAAATACGGCGCGGGAATCGGCGTTTCGGGCAGCGGCATTTCAAATTGCGGCGTCGCGATCGGTCTCGGCTGCGATATGACAAATCGCGAATCGGTCGCGCGGCTTTTTGAAAACGTGATGCTGGCTTACGGCGGAATCGATTCGGTGATCGTTACTGCCGGAGTTTTCGTCGCGCCCGACAAAGCGGGACGCGTCGAGGATTCGAAATGGGATTTTACCTTTGGCATTAACGTCAAAGGCGCGTATATTGTTGCCGACGAAGCCTATAAAATCTTCAAAAAACAAGGTTTGACCGGAAATATAATTTTGACGACGAGTGCCAATGCGGTCGTCGCCAAGAAAGGAAGTTTGGCTTACGATACTTCAAAAGCGGCAGCAAATCACTTGACGCGTGAACTGGCAATCGAATTTTCGCCGCTGGTGCGGGTCAACGCCGTCGCGCCCGCGACGGTTGTCAAAGGAAGCACGATGTTCCCGCGCGACCGCGTGATCGCGAGTTTGACAAAATACAATATTGAACACGACGAATCTGAAGAAACGGAAAGTTTGACCGAAAAGCTGTCGAATTTTTACGCCAAACGCTCTTTGACGCAAACGCCGATCGAGCCATCGGATCAAGCCGAAGCGATCTTTTTGCTGGTTTCAAAAAGACTTGGCAAAACCACCGGACACATCATTCCGGTTGACGGCGGTTTGGCTGACGGATTTATGCGCTAAATGTCAGAACCGTCTGCGGTAGCGGGCGGTTTAACTTTTGCAGATGTAAAAGTTTGGACGGAACAGATTTAACCATCCGCTACCGCAGATGGTTCTGACAAAAAATATTATGTCAACAAAATTCGAAATTTCCGACGATTTTATCGCCGAACAGAACAAAAAGTGCGAAGAATTTTTGGCAGAAGATTTTGAATATCTAGCCAAAAAATTAAAGCGAAAAAATATCGAGATCGAAAAGATCGTCGGAAAGGCGCAGAATTTTCAGGTTGCCGTTCCCAGCTGGGGCGTCGGCACCGGCGGCACTCGTTTTGCGCGCTTTCCCGGCGTCGGCGAACCGCGCGGCGTTTATGAAAAACTCGAAGATTGCGCGACGATCAACAAGCTCGTCCGTTCGACCTCGGCGGTTTCTCTGCATATTCCGTGGGACAAACCCGAAAGTGTTGACGAACTGAATTCCTTTGCGAAATCAAAAGGTTTAAAGTTCGACGCGATGAACTCAAACACTTTTCAGGATCAGCTCGGGCAGAAACATTCCTACAAATTCGGAAGTCTTTCACACGCCGACCAAGACACGCGGCGACAAGCCATCGAACATAACATCGAATGCATCGAAATCGGGCGTCAAATCGGTTCGCAGGCTTTGACGGTGTGGGTCGGCGACGGCAGTAATTTTGCCGGACAAACAAATTTTCGCCGCGCACTCGAAAATTATCTCGAATCCATGCGCGAGATCTACGCGGCAATTCCGGCGGATTGGCGAATGTTTATTGAGCATAAATTTTACGAACCGGCGTTTTATTCGTCCGTCATCAACGATTGGGGAACGAGTTATATTTGTGCCAGAGAGCTTGGCGAAAAAGCGTTTTGTCTGGTTGATCTCGGGCATCACGCGCCGAACGTCAACATCGAACAGATCGTTTCGCGGCTCATCCAGTTTGAAAAACTCGGCGGTTTTCATTTTAACGACAGCAAATACGGCGACGACGATCTGGATGCCGGTTCGATCAAACCATTTCAACTCTTTTTGATTTTCAACGAATTGGTTGACGCCGAGCTCGGCGGGCTGCCGGATTTCAATCCGTCGTATATGCTCGACCAATCGCATAACGTGACCGACCCGATCGAATCGCTGGCAACGAGCGCGGTCGAAATCGTTCGCGCCTTTGTCCAGGCGCATCTGGTTGACCGCGAAAAATTGACAGAAGCGCAAAGAAAAGGCGATGCGATCACGGCTTTGGCGATTTTGAAAGAAGCCTTTACGACCGATGTTTCGGCAATTTTGGCAGTTGCCAGAGAACGCGGCGGCGGCGCGATCGATCCGGTGGCGGTTTACCGGGCGAGCGGTTACCGCGCCGAAAAAGCCAAAGAACGTCCGGCGCAAATCGGCATTTCAGCGGGCATCATCTAAACTTTTATCATTCAGCATTTATCATTTATCATTCAAGAAATCAGATAAGTGTTCGGTGATAAATGATAATTGATAAATGGTCAATGAAAATCTTTACATCGCAGTTGATCTGGGCGCGGGAAGCGGCAGGGTTTTTCTTTGCGGACTGGCTGAAAATGAATTTCTGCTGGAAGAAATCCACCGTTTCGGTTATCCGCCGCGCGAGGAAGAAAATCATTTACGATGGGATTTTGCGACGATTTTCAGCGAGATAAAAACAGGCTTAAAAAAAGCCGGTGAACGCGCAAAAGAATTAGATCGAAAGATTTACAGCCTCGGCGTAGACAGTTGGGGCGTCGATTACGGGTTAATTGACGAGCGCGGCGAATTGGTCTCGAACCCGATTTGTTATCGCGACGCGCGAACCGTCGGCGCGATGGAAAAGGTTTTTGAAAAAGTTTCGCGCGCCGCGATCTTTGAAAGAACGGGAATTCAATTTTTAAATTTCAACACGCTTTTTCAGGTTTTTGCGGATCATGGCGAGTTGAAAAAAGCCGCTAAACTTTTGCTTTTGCCGGATTTGATAAATTATTTTCTGACCGGAAAAGCCTTTGCCGAATATACGAACGCGACGACGACGCAATTTTTGAATGCGGAAAGCAAAAATTGGGATGTTGAAATATTTGAAAAGCTGAAATTCCCGGCAAAACTTTTACCGGAAATCATTTCGCCGGGAACCGATCTGGGATTTTTGAAAACTGAAATCGCCGCCGCATTGAATCTCGAAAACGTTCGCGTCGTCGCGCCCGCCACGCACGACACGGGCAGCGCCGTCGCGGGTGCGCCGCTTGCCGAAAATCAGGCTTTTATTTCTTCGGGAACCTGGTCTCTGGTCGGTGTCGAACTAACGGAAGTTTTGATAAATAAAGAAGTTGCGTGCGAGAATTTTACGAACGAAGGCGGCGCGGCGGGGACGATCCGCTTTTTGAAAAACGTCATGGGTCTGTGGCTTTTCGAATCGTGCCGCAAAGAATGGAAAGCGCTTGGAAAAGCTGTCGAATACGCTGATCTTTTGCGCGAAACCAGCTCCATCAAAGAGTTTCAGGGGTTTATATTCCCGGACGACGAGCGGTTTTTAAATCCGCCCGAAATGCTCAAGGCAATCGCCGGACAAATGCGCGAAAGCGGTCAAACTTTTATTGAAAATCCGCCAGTAATTTGCAAGATCATTTTCGATTCGCTGGCTTTTCGCTATGCTTCGATTTTGCGAACGATTGAAAAATTGACCGCGCAAAAGCTTGAAAGCATTCAAATTATCGGCGGCGGCGGGCGCAACGAATATTTGAATCAAATGACGGCAAACGCGAGCGGGCTCAAAGTTCAAGCCGGTTTGACCGAAGCGACCGTTACGGGAAATGCGCTTGTGCAGGCGATCTCCGCCGGACGCTTTGCCGATTTATCCAAAGCGCGGCGGCACGTCAAAGAAAATTTTTCGTTCAGCGAATTTGCCCCGCAAAAATCTTCGGAAATTGCGGCGGCGGCAAAACTTTACGCCGAAATCGAAGCCCGGTTCGTCGGCTGAAACGGGCACGAAATTTATGAAACAAAGTTTGTTGGTGAAAATTTTCGGATTTCTTTTGCTCGCCGGTTCGATGTTTATTGTTAATATTGAGGCTCAGAAAAAAACGGATCAAAAAAGTGAAAAGCCTCTCCCGACGCTGTTTATCATCGGCGATTCGACCGTCAATAATTCGAGCGAAGGTTTTCAGGGTTGGGGAAATGTGATCGGCGATCTGTTTGATAAAACGAAGATCAATATCGCGAACCGCGCACGCGGCGGGCGAAGCTCGCGGACATTTTTCACCGAAGGCTTATGGGAACAGGTTTTGAACGAAATAAAGCCGGGCGATTTTGTCTTGATGCAGTTTGGTCACAACGATGGCGGAGCGATCGACAAAGAAAAATTTCGCGGTTCGATTCGCGGCACCGGCGAAGAAACCCGGGACATTACGGGCGCGAACGGAAAGCCTGAAACGATTCACACCTTTGGCTGGTATTTGCGCAAATTTATCGCCGACGCGAAAGCGAAAGGCGCGACGGCGATCGTGCTTTCGCCCGTTCCGCGCAATGTTTGGAAAGACGGAAAAGTAAAACGCGAAAACGAATCTTACGGCAAATGGGCGCGTGAAACGGCGGAAAGTCAAAAGGTTTTGTTTGTTGACCTGAACGAAATTACGGCGCAAAAATTTGAAAAAGAAGACGAGAAAAAGGTCGGCGCGGAATATTTTACGACCAAAGACCACACGCACACGTCGCCTGCGGGCGCGCGCCTTAACGCCGAATCGGTCGTCGAAGGTTTGCAGAAATTGAAGAAAAATCCGTTGAAGAAATATCTCGTGAAAAAGGGATCGGAGTGAAAAAGTTGAAAAGTGAAAAAGTGAAAAAGTGAAAACAGTTTGCTAATTTGATGACCAAAACTTTTGCACTTTTATCCTTTTCCACCTTTTCACCTTACAAAAAGTGAAAATTTCGTTATTTATCACCTGTTTGGTCGACCAATTATGCCCGCAAGTCGGCAAAGCGACGGTCGAGGTTTTGCGCCGCGCCGGTTGCGAAGTCGTTTTTGACGAACGCCAAACCTGCTGCGGTCAACCGGCTTTTAATACAGGTTATCGCACGGAAGCGCGCAAGTTTGCGAAACGTTTTATCGAGATTTTCGAAGAATCGGACGCCGATTTTATCGTTTCGCCGTCGGGGTCCTGCACGGCGATGGTCAAACATTTTGACGAGCTTTTCGCGGAAGATGAAAATTGGCGCAGTCGCGCCGCGCGGATTGCCGCGAAAACCTACGAGTTCAGCGCTTTTTTGGTCAATGTTTTGAAGATCGAAGATACGAACGCGAGTTTTTCGGGAAAGCTGACGTGGCACGATGCGTGTCACGGTTTGCGCGATCTGAACGTGCGCGACGAACCGCGCAAACTTTTGAAAAACGTCCGCAATGCCGAGTTTGTCGAGCTCAAAAACGCCGATGTCTGCTGCGGTTTCGGCGGAACTTTCGCGGTCAAATATCCGGAAATTTCCGTCGCGATTCTTGATAATAAAATCGCCGAGATCGAAAAATCGGGTGCCGACGCCGTCGTCGCTTGCGACGCCAGTTGTCTGATGCAGATCGGCGGCAGATTATCAAGACTCGGATCGAAAGCGAAACCGATGCATATTGCCGAAATTTTGGCGGCGCAAGAATAAGTCAGAACTGCCTGCGGTAGCGGGCGGTTTAATTCTCAAGATTGAAATTACACAAGATATAAAAAAATAAACCGCCCGCTACCGCAGACGGTTCTGACAATGGAACATTTGACCGCCGAAACTTTTGACCAGAATGCGCGTGCCGCGCTTGCGGACACGCAGCTTCGCGGTGCGCTGAAAAATCTCGCGGTCACGTTTGGCGAACGGCGGCAGGCGGCGATCGCGACGGTTGAAAATTGGGAAGACTTGCGCGAACGGGCGCGGTCGATCAAGGACGAAACGCTCGCGCATCTCGATAAATACCTGACGGATTTTGCCGACAACGCCGAAAAAGCGGGCGCGCAAATCCATTGGGCGCGCGACGGGCGCGAAGCCTGCGCGATCGTATTAGAATTGCTGAAAGAACGCGATGCGACAAAGATCGTCAAATCGAAAAGTATGGCGACCGAAGAAATTCATCTCAATGCGGCGCTCGAAAAAACGGGCATTGATCCGGTCGAGACCGATTTGGGCGAATGGATCATCCAACTCGCGGGCGAAACGCCGTCGCACATCGTCGTTCCGGCGATCCATAAAACAAAAGGGCAGATCGCCGATCTGTTTGTCGAAAAGGTCGGGATCGAAAAATCCGACGATGTCGATGTTTTGACGAAAACGGCGCGGCGGATCTTGCGCACACGCTTTGCCGAAGCCGAGGTTGGGATCAGCGGCGTGAATTTTGGCGTCGCGGAAACCGGCACGATTTTAATTCTTGAAAACGAAGGAAATATCCGCTTGACGACGAGCTTGCCGAAAACGCATATCGCGCTCATGGGGATCGAAAAGGTCGTTCCGCGTTTCACGGATCTGGATGTTTTTTTGAAACTGCTGCCGCGTTCGGGAACCGGACAACGTCTGACGACTTATCAATCGTTGATCACCGGCACGAAACGAAATGCGACGGACGAAGGACCGGCGGAAGTGCATATAATTTTGATGGACAACGGTCGCTCGCGAATGCTCGCGCATCCGACGACGCGGCAAAGCTTGGCTTGTATCCGCTGCGGCGCGTGTTTGAATGCTTGCCCGGTTTATCAACAGATCGGCGGTCACGCGTACGGTTCGGTTTATCCGGGACCGATCGGCGCGGTCATCACGCCGCAGCTGGTCGGCATCGGCAAGACAAAGCAATTGCCGTTCGCGTCGAGTTTGTGCGGCGCGTGCCGCGAAGTTTGTCCGGTCAAAATCGACATTCCCGAACTGCTTTTGCATCTGCGCGCCGAAATCGCCGAGGGCGTGACGGAAACTTCGACGCATAAGTTTTCCGAGAAACTCGCGTTCGGGTTTTATTCGTTCGCGTGGTCGCGTCCGGAGTTTTATAAACTTGGCACAAAAATCTCGCGGCTGCTGCAAAAGTTTGTCGCGAAGGACGGAAAGATCGGCAAAACGAGCGGATTTCTGGCAAAACTCGCCCCGCCACTCGGTGCGTGGACGGCGTGGCGTGATGCGCCGACCGTCGCGCCGAAATCGTTTCGTGAGATTTGGAAAAGCGATTTGGAGAACAAATGATTTTTTTTCGGCAGTCAGGAGAGCGAGCGGTCGCGAGTCATCTGCACTGATCGTCAATTAATTATGTAAACAGTCTCGCGACCGCTCGCTCTCCTGATGTTGTTCTGAAAGGTAAATTGATTGAATGAATAATTCGGAAGCAAAATCAGCGATTTTCGCCTCAATCCGTCAAAATCTGGCGGCGAGTTTGCCGTTTGACGCGGCGCATCACGCGCATCACGCGCCGAAGGATTCAACTTTTACGACTCCGGTTTTACCCGAACTTTCAACGGAAAATCTGATCGAAAATTTTCGCAAAAATCTCGAATCGGTCGGCGGAAATTTTTCGATCGTTTATGATGAATCGGAAGCGGCGGAAATTTTGTTAATGATGATCGGCGAAAAAAAAGCTCGAAAAATTGCAGTTTCCGATTCGCCGCTCGTCGAAAAAATCGTCGGATTTCTGAAAATGGACGCCGAATTTATTGAAAATGCTTCTGCCGACCGGTTGTTTGAATGCGATCTGGGAATCACCGGCGCGCAATGGGCGATTGCCGAAACCGGAACGCTTGTTTTGGAATCGGAAAGCGAACGGCATCGCCTCGCGTCGCTTGTCCCGCCGGTTCACGTTTGCATTTTGGAAGCAGGGCAAATTCGCCAGACTCTCGGCGAGATTTTAGAGCTTGTGCAGCAAAGCTTGAGCCGCACGATAACTTTTATTACGGGTGCGTCGCGGACTTCGGACATCGAATTAACGCTCGCGATCGGCGTTCACGGTCCGGGCGAACTCATTGTGATCTTGATCGATAAAACGGAAGAAGCGGAAAATTAAATGAGCAAAGAAATTCTCTTAAAAGCCGAAAATGTAACGAAATCTTACGCGGGCGTTCACGCTTTGCGGTCGGCTTCGTTTGAGCTTCGCGCCGGTGAGATTCATGCGCTGATCGGCGAAAACGGCGCGGGAAAATCAACTTTTATCAAGATCATCACGGGCGCGGTTTCATACGACGGCGGCGAGATCGAAATCGGTGGCAACTCGATCACGGAGAATTCTCCGGCGTTTGCAAAAACGCTCGGCGTCGCGGCGATTTACCAGCAACCGGCGCTTTTTCCGGAATTGACGGTGGCGGAAAATATCGCTATCGGTCAGGAAAAGACGGGGCTTTTCGGGCTTGTCAATTGGAAGAAACGAAGACAGACTGCCGCTGAATTGCTCGCACGAGTCGGGGCGAAGATCAATCCCGAAACCTTTGCCGGCGAACTTTCGATGCCGCAGCAGCAGCTGGTCGAAATCGCCCGGGCACTCGGCGCGAACGCGAAGATCCTGATTTTGGACGAGCCGACCGCTTCACTTTCCGAAGAAGACACGAACAATCTTTTTCGCGTGATTCGCGAGCTTCGCACCGGCGGTGTCGGGATGATCTATATTTCGCACCGTTTGGAAGAATTACCGGAGATTGCCGACCGCGTGACGGTTCTGCGGGACGGCGAAACGATTGAAACCCGCGAAATGTCGGAAGTCAGTCGTCAGGAATTGATTCGTCTGATGGTCGGGCGCGAAATTTCGGCGATCTACCCGAAACAAAAAGTCGAAACCGGCGAAAGCATTTTCGAACTCCGTAATTTCAGTTCGCGCTCTGCCGGAATTAAAAATATAAATTTAAATGTTCGCGCCGGTGAAATTGTCGGCGTCGCCGGTCTGGTCGGTGCCGGACGCACCGAACTTGCGAAAACGATCTTCGGTCTGGAAACGGTCGATGGCGGCGAAATTCTGGTGCGCGGCAAATCGATCCGCATCGGTCACCCGTCGGAAGCGGTCGAATTCGGCATTGCCTATTTGCCCGAAGATCGAAGAAAACACGGCGTGATTCTGGAATTTCCGATCAGCTCGAATATCACGCTCGCTTCGCTCAAAATCCTGAGCGGTTTTGGCGGTATGAATTTCCGGCGCGAAAAAGAAGTTGCCGCCGAATATACCGAGCGTTTGGGCGTCAAAACGCTGTCGATTCACAATTCGGTTTCGACGCTTTCGGGCGGCAACCAGCAAAAGGTCGCGCTCAGCCGGTGGCTGATGACAAAGCCTTCGGTTTTAATTTTGGACGAACCGACGCAGGGAATCGATGTTGGGGCAAAGTCGGAAATCCATCAGCTGATGACCGAACTCGCGTTACAGGGCGTCGCGATTTTGATGATCTCGTCGGAACTGCCGGAAATTCTCGGAATGTCGGATCGCATCGCCGTGATGAGCGGCGGGACGATCGTCAAAATTCTCGACCGCGCGGAAGCGACGCAGGACGCAATTTTATCGATCGCGCTCGGACATTTTGAAAATGGCAAAGCGAACGGAACTGCGGCATCCTGACGGCGTTCCCGGTAAAAAGATGAACTTTAACCGTTACAAACGTGAAATCTCGGCACTACTCGCATA
>CADEFG010000002.1:0-14946 GCA_902826505.1 uncultured Acidobacteriota bacterium | reverse complement strand
GTAAAAAGATGAACTTTAACCGTTACAAACGTGAAATCTCGGCACTACTCGCATACATTGTTTTGCTTTTAGTGGTCGGTGTCAGCGCGCCGTCGTTTTTCAGCGGCGGGAATCTGCGCGATCTGGTCATTAATAATGCGCCGATCTTGCTGATCGCGATCGGCATGACGCTTGTTATTCTGGTCGGCGAGATCGATATTTCGGTCGGCTCGCAGTTTGCGGTGTGCAGTATCGCCGCCGGATTTCTGGCGAAAACCGGAATGCCGATGCCGTTGTTGTTTGTTTGTCTTGTACTGCTCGGCGGATTGATGGGCGCGGTCAACGGGTTGCTCGTCGGCTGGCTTCGTTTGCCTTCGATCATCGTCACCTTAGCGATGCTCGTCGCGTGGCGCGATCTGCTGCGCTGGACGACCGAAGGCGCGTGGGTGCAAAATTTGCCCGACGATTTTCAATGGTTCGGGCTTGGTCAAACGGCGGGCGAAATTTTGATCGTTGCGATAACTCTCGTGATTTTTGTCGCGTTTGCCTGGATTTTGAAAAATCTGAATGTCGGGCGCGCCGTTTACGCGGTCGGTTCGGATACGGAAGCGGCGCGGCTTGCCGGAATCAAGTCGCCGAATATCGTGTTCGGAGTTTTCGCCGTGATGGGCGCGCTCGTCGGCATTGCGGCATTACTCAACGCCGTCCGTTTTACGGCAATTCCGGGCAATGCGGGAATCGGTTTTGAATTAAAAGCCGTCGCGGCGGTCGTCGTCGGCGGCGCGGCGATTACCGGCGGACGCGGAACGCTGGTCGGAACTTTGATCGGCGTCGCGCTGTTGGGAACGATCGGCACGGCGTTGACATTTTTGGGCATCAATCCGTTCTGGGAAAAAGCGATTCAGGGCGCGATCATTCTCGCGGCTTTGGTCAGTGATGTGGCACTCGGACGATTGGAATCGGCGCGAAAATAGAGAAGAAATTTTCTGCCCGGATAATTCACGAAAGACGCGAAAATTTAAATCTTTAAGCTTTTCGTATTTTTCGCGGATTTCGCAGGTGAAAAATAAGTATTGTGCAGTTTACATTTCGTACGGTTTTTAACTTTGCGGGATGGCGGCTTCGCGGGAAATAAACTTATGCGCAATGAATAATTATATTCCCGCGAAGCCGCCAGGGCGCAAAGAAAAACTATCAAAAAACTTGAAAAAACAAAGTAATAAGAAATGCAGGAAGTAATCAGGCAAACAAAATTAATCACCGAACAGCATTGGCGCGAGCTGTTTTTCCCGAACAACGAATGAGTTTTGCTCGTCGTGCTGGTCGTCGAATGTCTGATCTTCAGCGTCACGGGAAGTAATTTTCTGACTTCGGGAAATGCCTTCGAGATCACGCGGCTGAGCGTCGAGATCGGTCTGCTGGCGCTCGTGATGACGCCGATCATTATCACGGGCGGGATCGATCTGTCGGTCGGTTCGATGATGGGTCTTTCGGCGGTCGTGATGGGCGCATTGTGGCGCGACGCGGGTTTGCCGATGCCGCTCGCGATTTTGCTGACGCTTCTGGTCGGACTTCTCGGCGGCGCGCTGAACGCGGCGATCATCACGAAACTAAAGTTTCCGCCGCTGATCGTGACGCTCGGAACATTTTCGCTTTTTCGCGGAATGGCGGAAGGTTTGACGCGCGGGATCGAGAATTATTCGGGTTTTTCGCCGTCGTTTTTATTCCTGGGGCAAGGTTATGTCGGCGGTGTGATCCCGACGCAGTTGTTTATTTTGATCGCGGCGATCGCGCTGCTTTGGTGGTGGCTGCACCGGACGGCGTTCGGACGCTCGGGTTACGCGATCGGCTTTTCGCAGGAAGGCGCGCGCTATGCGGGAATTAAAGTCCGAAGGCGCTTGAATTTTGCCTATATTTTATCGGGATTCGCGGCAAGTCTCGCGGCGGTGATTTACGTCGCGCATCTCGGACAGGCGAAATCCGACGCGGGTACCGGTTACGAATTGATGGCGATCACGGCGGTCGTTCTCGGCGGCGCGTCGATCTTCGGCGGACGCGGGACGGTTCTCGGGACGGTTTTAGGGCTTTTTGCGATCGTCATTTTGCAAAACGGGTTGCGTCTGAGCGGACAACCGGCGGAACTGGCGGGAATTTTGACCGGCGTTTTGCTGGTCTTGACGATCTTGGTTGATAGGGTTTGGAGACATTCGGCGGACGCGAAAAAAATCGCGCCTCAAGGCGGAACTCTAAACGATTCAGAGGAGGAATTTGAAGTGAAAAATTGGCAGATCGGAGTTTTGAGCGCGGTAATTTTAGCCGCCGCCTTGATCGTGGCGGGAACGAATTGGTTTCTCGTGCGTTCGATCAAGGAAACAACCGGCGCGACCGGCTCGCAAAATCAAACGGCGAATGCCCCGGCAAACAAGAAAAAAGCGGTCATCGCGATGATGCCGAAAGCGAAGGGCGATCCGTATTTTATCAGTTGTAAAAAAGGCGCGGAAGAAGCTGCCAAAGAACTCGGCGTCGAGCTTCTCTGGGACGGTTCGACCGATCTCGATCCGGCGAAACAAAACGAATTTGTCGAAGCTTGGATCACCAGCAAGGTCGATGTCATCGCGGTCAGCGTCGAAAACAAAGAGGGAATTTCGACCGTTCTCAGAAAGGCGCGTGAAAACGGGATCAAAGTCATCACGTGGGACGCCGACGCCGAAAAAGACGCCCGCGATTTTTTGATCAACCAGGCGACGCCGCAGGGCATTGGCGAAACTTTAACCGACGAAGCGGCGCGGATCATGGGCGGCAAAGGCGAATTTGCGATCGTAACAGCGAGCTTGAGCGCGGCGAATCAAAACGAATGGATCAAATATATCGAAGCGCGTTTGAAAGAAAAATATCCCGAGATAAAACTTGTCGGGATCAAGCCTTCGGACGGCGACCGCGACCGCGCCTTTTCGGAAACGCAGAATATTTTGAAAGTTTACCCGAACGTCAAGCTCGTCATGGGCATCGCCGCGCCCGCCGTTCCCGGCATTGCCGAAGCCGTCAAACAATCGGGCAGAAAAGATGTCAAAGTCACCGGACTTTCACTGCCCAATATGTGCAAACCGTATATCAAAGAAGGCATCATCGACAGCATTGTTTTGTGGAACACCGTTGATTTGGGCTATCTGACGGTTTACACTTCGAACGCGCTGGCAAACGGAACATTCAAAAAAGGCGATGCGAAAATAAACGCCGGACGTTTAAAAGACATCGAGGTTGTTGATAGTGAAGTGCGGCTTGGCAAACCGTTTATTTTTAACAAGGATAATGTTGATAATTTCGACTTTTAGTTAAGGAAAGTCCAAGCCATCTCAAAATAAATTAGTTGGACGAGAGCCGCTGCGTTTACTTGGCGACTTTGCGTCCTGGCGGGAGAAAAAGAAGTTTCCCGCCAAGCTGCAATGCTGCAAAGTAAGCGGCAAGAGTGTTTTTGATTTTTACAATCAATTAACTTATTGTGTTTAAGATATGAGAATAAAAGACATCGCCCGCGAAGCCGGCGTTTCGACCGCGACGGTTTCGCACGTTATCAACAAAACGAAATACGTTACGGACGAAACCCGCGAAAAGGTTCAACAGGCGATCAAAAAGTTCAATTATCATCCGAATGCGCACGCGCAAATGCTCGCGCTCGGCAAAAGCAAAATCATCGGTTTGCTGGTTTCCGATATTTCAAATCCGTTTTTCCCGGAAATTATCAAAAGCGTCGAAGCGGCGGTATTCGACCTCGGCTACAATCTGATCTTGCTCAACACGAATTACGATGCCGGTCGCGCCGTCGAATACGTTCATCGTTTGATTCAGATGAAGGTCGCGGGCATTCTTCTGCTGATCTCGGAATTCGATGAAGGCTTGATCACCGAAGCCAAACGCAAAAAGACGAGCATTGTCTTTCACGATCTCGGGATTGTCGGTGAAAAGATGAGCAATGTCATTCTTGATTACGCGGTCGGGATTGACGAAGCCGTTCAGCATCTCGTCTCCTTAGGTCATCGAAACATCGCCTATATCGGGGGGTCGCACGAAATCTATTCGGGCAGAGTCCGCGAACAGGCGTTTATTGATTCGATGAAAAAACATTTTCCGAAAGCCGTTGCTCCGAAAATCTACGAGGGCGACTTTCGTTTTGAAGGCGGACGCCGCGCCGCACATCAAATGCTCCAGGAAAAAGACTTGCCGACGGCGGTCGTCGTCGCCAACGATCTGATGGCGCTCGGCGCGATGCAGGAATTCAAGGCTTCGGGTTTGCAGGTTCCGCAGGATATTTCGATCATCGGCTTTGACGACATCGCGTTTGCTTCGCTTTCCGAACCGGCGCTGACAACCGTTTGTTCGCCGCGCGTCGAGATCGGTCGCCGCGCGGTCGAAGCCCTCATGCTGACGGTTGACCGACCGCACCAGCAAGGCATCGAAGTGCGGATTCCGACCTATCTCATCAAACGAAATTCGACCGCGCCGCCGAGCCGGAAATAAGTTTTCTGACAGCGGGTTGCCCGGATTCCACAGATGATTTTTTTCGTAAAAATCAGTAAAGTGAGCGGTAGCGAGTCTGTTTGTGGTCAAATATTTATCGCAGTAAAACTTTGCCCAAAAACGTCACCAAGCGCGGGAATCGGGAATCGGGAATCGTCAATCGTCAAGCAAAATGTCCGGTTTACTTCAAGATTTAAAGTTTTATTCGATTTCCGATTTCCGATTTTCGATTCCCGAACGCTCCCGCTTCGACTTTTTGTGCAAAGCCTCGCAGTAACGTGTTCGCTACCGCTCACTTTACTGATTTTTAGGCAAAGGCGCATTTTATTGCGCCTTTGTGAAATCCATGCATTTCGGTTGTCGATTTCTATCGATAGATCTCTTCTTCCAGTTGTGCGATGCGTCTGCCGGTTTCGCCCGTCACGACAGGTTCGCGGTCGTTTAAAACCGCTTCGGTAAAATCTTCGATCAAAGGTTGATGGATATTCGCGGCGGGCGCGTGGGATTCGGTTCGCTCGTCGCCCGCGATTCTGATTTTCATTTCCGCGCCGTTTAAAACAGGAATGTGGATCGAACCGAGCGTCCCGAAAATATCGAGCGTGTCCTGCGCTTCGTTTGCCGCGTGCGTGACGGTCAACGTCGCGCAGGTTCCGCCCGCAAATTGCATCAAAACCGATGCCGTGTCTTCGACTTCACGGTTAAAGATTTTGTTTGAAACAAGGCTTTTAAGCTGGGTTGTTTCGCCGAACAGATTTTCCAGAACTTCGAGCCGGTGACAGCCGAAATCCATCATCGGACCGCCGCCGCTTTTTTCCTTTTCGACAAACCAATAGCGCGAATGTTCGGGTTGCGGGTTAAAAAATTCAAAGGCATTTACTTGCGCGAACGAGATTTTGCCGAGCTCGCCCGCCGCGATTATTTCTTTGACGCGATTGATGACCGGATAAAATCGGCGATAATAAGCGATGCCGAGCTTGACGCCGTTTGCGCGGCAAGCCGCGAGCATTTCGTCGCATTCCGAAGTGCCCAAAGCCATCGGTTTTTCGCATAAAACGTGTTTTCCCGCTTCGGCGGCGGCAATCGTCTGGCGGGCGTGAAGAAAAACCGGCGTCGCGATATAAACGGCTTCGACCGAGGCGTCGGCAAGCAAATCTTCCCAACGCTCGAACCATTTTTCAACGCCGAATTCTCTGGCAAATTCTTCCGCCAATTGAGCGCGGGCGCGATTGACCGCGACAAAATTACAATCCGGCAAATCGCGCAAGGCGGGCGCGATCCGTTTTCTCGCAATATCGCCCGCACCGATCAGTCCCCAATTCAACATCGCCATAAATTGTGTTTGTTTTTAATAAGATTTTTACCCGCGAACTTCGCGAAAAACACCAAAATAGAACTAAATCGGCAAATGTAATATTTTCGTTTTTTCGTGTATTTTGCAGGCAGATCAATTTTTAATCTTTCTCGCCGATAATTTTCATTGCCGGATGAAGCGCCGCATAAAGCAATTGATACGCCTCGTAATTGCGGTTTAATTTTTCGACCGATTCGATTTTCGGCGCAATTCGTTCGGCAACGCGAATCGTTTTCGCGCAGGCTTCGTCAACCGAACTCCACGCGCCCGCGCCGACTCCGGCGAGGAGCGCCGCGCCGAACGCCGCGCCTTCTTCCGCCTCGATGGTCTCGACCGTTGAGGCGTAAACATCGGCTTGGATCTGCCGCCAAAGCGCGGATTTTGCGCCGCCGCCGCCAAGTCTGATCGACGAAATTTCTGCCCCGAGTTCTTTGAAGATCTCGAACGAATCGCGCAAGCTAAAAGCGACGCCTTCCAGAACGGCGCGCGTCAGATGCGCTTTCGTATGACTCGCCGTCAAACCGACAAACGCCGCCCGCGCCATGGCGTCAAGATGCGGCGTCCGTTCGCCCATCAAGTAAGGCAGCCAGATCGCGCCGTCGGCTCCGGCGGAAACTTTCGCGGCTTCATCGACCAATTCGTCATAACTTTTTCCCGCGCCGAAGTTTTCGCGAAACCATTTTAACGAAAGTCCGGCGGCGAGCGTCACGCCGGTATTGTGCCAGCGGTCGGGAATCGCGTGGCAAAGCGTGTGAATTCTGCCCTTCAGGTCGATTTTCGGCGCGTCCGTGACCGCAAAAACGACGCCCGATGTGCCGATCGTCGCGCTGACCGTGCCGGGTTTAACGATTCCCATGCCGATCGCGCCCGCCGCGTTGTCGCCGGCGCCGGCGCCGACCAAAGTTCCGGCGCGCAAACCAGTTTCGTTGGCGGCGGCGGCGGAAACTTTGCCGGTAATTTCGATCGATTCGAAAACGCGCGGCAGAAAACTTTTATCAATCTCGAACGCCGAGAGCATTTCGCCGGACCAGCGGCGGTTTTGCACGTCAAAAAGCAGTGTTCCGGAAGAATCGGCAACGTCGCTCGCCCGATCGCCCGAAAGTTTGAGCCGGACGTAATCTTTCGGCAGCAAAATGCTTTTTACCTTTGCCCAAATTTCCGGCTCGTTTTCACGCACCCACAATAATTTCGGCAAAGTAAAACCGGTGATCGCCGGATTCGAAACGAGCTCGATCAATCTTTCGCTGCCGATCTTGGCGGTGATCTCGGTGCATTGTTTTTCCGTTCGCTGGTCGCACCAAAGCAGAGCCGGACGAAGAACTTTGTCGGCTTCATCGAGAAAAACCGAGCCGTGCATCTGTCCCGAAAAGCTGACCGCGCCGATCTCTTCGGCGCGAAGCGTTTGCAGGACTTGGCGGATTGCCGCCGTTACGGCGCGCCACCAGTCGTCGGGCGCCTGTTCCGCCCAACCGATCGCGGGCGAAGCAAAAGCCTGGTGTTCGACGGTTGCCGAAGCACAAATTTTTCCGTTTTCGTCAATCACGACCGCGCGCGAACCGCCGGTGCCGACATCAATTCCGAGAAATTTCATCTAATAATTTTCCGCAAAACTTAACAAATCGTAATGAAATCATTATAATTTATTGACGCGCTAAAGGCTATTTCAAGCGCAATTTTTTAAGTTCGCTAAATTGGTGATAAATTTATAGTTTATGGTTGAAAAACTGACAGTCGTTTTTTTTATCCTGCTCTGCTTTTTGCTGGGCTTGACACTCACGCTTTTTCCGTGGTTCAACCTGAACGGCGATTGGGGCGACAATTATTTGCTCGCGTTCGTGTCGGAAAAAGCCGGCTTGCCGATGCTCAAAAGCGCGGTTTCTTCGAACTGGTTTCGCGGCGCGGTGACCGGACTCGGCATTTTGAATCTTTTCTTCGCGTTCTGGGAAATGGCGCATTTTAACGAAAATGTCGCGATGCTCGAAGGCAAAAACGAAGAAGAAAAAATTAATAGGTAAAAAGTATTTTGGTGCGCGAGCCTTTAATTTATCTGATCACCGATGGAGAAATCACCCGCGAGAATTTTTCTGAAAAGTCTTCTCAAACCTTAAAACTGATCGCAAAAGCGGTCGCGACGGAAGTTTCGTTGATCCAAATCCGCGAAAAACATTTGAGCGCGAAACTGGTTTTTGAACTCGCTTCGAAAGCCGCGCAAATCACCAAAAATTCAAAGACCAAACTGCTCGTCAACGACCGCGCCGACATTGCGCTGGCGGCACGCGCGGACGGCGTTCATCTGCCGTCAAATTCTATCGACGCTGAAATTATCCGCGCCAACTTTCCGCCGGATTTTTTGATCGGCGTGTCGGCGCACAGTTTGGAAGAAGTCCGCCAGGCAAAGCTCGCCGGTGCGGATTTTGCGACTTTCAGCCCGATCTTTGCGACCGCTTCGAAGAAAAAATACGGTGCGCCGCAGGGCGTTGCAAAACTCCGCGAAGTAGCGCAAACTGTTGAAAACTTTCCCGTTATCGCGCTCGGCGGAATTGCTGAAAACAATTTTGGCGAGGCGTTAAAATCGGGCGCAAAAGGGATTGCCGCGATTCGGTTTTTTTGCGACGCGGAAAATTTGGAAAAGCTCGTTGAAAAAATTCGTGATTACAAAAATGAATAAAATTCTAAATCTGAAAATTAGCGCGGTTTTGTTGGGTTTGACGTTTGTCACGGTGTTCAGCTTGCCGCCCGAAAATGTTTCGGCGCAGAAAAAAAGCAAAACGACGGCGGGCGTTAAATCAAAATCGCTTTGTCAAACAAATGAACAGACGATTTGGTCGTGCGCAACGACGAAAAACAAGGTTGCTTCGGTTTGTGCTTCGAAGGAATTGACAGAAGATAAAGGCTTTGTGCAGTATCGTTTCGGCGTTTTGGGCAAGGTCGAGTTCGAATTTCCGAAAGACCGTGCAGGTTCGCAAAAAGCGTTCAAATATTCGCGCTACACGCGCCCGCTGGTGACGATGCTGACGCTTTCATTTGAAAACAGCGGCGTCGTTTACGAAATTCACGACGACGATAATTCCGAAGAGAAACCGCCGATCCGCGCGGCTTCGATCGACATCAAAGACGGCGCGAAAGAGTCGTCGGTCGAATGTAAACAACCGAGCCTTGGTTCACTGATGAAACTCGAAGATCTTGTGCCGCGCGATGAAGAAAACTAAAAATAAACTTCAGCCCGTCTGTCTGACGATTGCCGGCGTCGACCCGTCGGGCGGCGCGGGAATTATCGCCGACATCCAGACTTTTTCGGCGTTCGGCTGTTTCGCGACCGCCGCGATCGCTTCGTTGACCTTTCAAAATACGCAGGGCGTTTTCGGTGCGGCGCACCAGACGGCGGAAACGGTTCGCGCGCAGGTTTTGCCGGTGCTCGATGATTTCGAAATCGCTGCGCTGAAAACCGGAATGCTGCCGACGCGTGAAATTATCGAAGAAGTCGCGCAGATAATTAAAGAAAATAATCTTAAAAATGTGGTCGTCGATCCGGTCGTCCGTTCGACTTCGGGTTTTGATCTGATCACGGACGCGGCGTTAAAAATTCTGATCGAAAAACTCTTTCCGCTCGCGAGCGTCATCACGCCGAATATTCCCGAAGCCGAACGAATCGCCGGGATAACGATCGAAACGGTTGGAGATATTAGAAAAGCCGCCAAAATTATGCAGTCGCAAGGCGCGAAAAATGTGTTAATCAAAGGCGGACATTTGCCGATAAGTGATTTGGATTTTGAAATTTCGGATTTGGAATATCAAAACCATTCAAAGGAATTAACTCCACAAGCGCGGTCAAAAACCAAAAACCAAAAACCAAAAAAACAAGACCGCCAGGCAATAGATTTTTTATTTATGAGCGACGAAGCATTTACATTTTCGGCAGATTTTATCGAAACGACCGCGACACACGGGACGGGCTGCACGTTTGCGGCAGCGATCGCGGCGGGTTTGGCAAACGGCAAATCTCTGCGCGAAGCCGTCGAATCGGCAAAGAAATTCGTGACCGAAGCGATTCGCCGCGCGCCGAATTTAGGGAAAGGACATTCGCCGATCAATCATTCGATTTTAGATTTTAGATTTTAGATTCGTTGCGGAAACTCTTATTTGGCGGGCGTGAAAATATTCGGCGATTGATAAGTGACGCCGAACGTGACGCCGGAGCGCGGGCTGAATTTTGTCAAACCGAAAATCGCGGCAGTGTCGAAACGCAAATTTGAGGCGCGAATTTGCGTGCCGATCCGAAACTGGCTGACGCTTTCCGTTCCGAGCGGCGCCGCTCCGCCGCGCGTGTTGGCGCGTCCGTTGATTTCGCTGACGATATTGATGCGGTCGTTGACCTTGAAAATTCCCGCCAGACCGTAAAGCAGAACGTCGTTTTGCGTAAATCTTTCGAGCGGCGCGGTCATGATCCCGATGCCGAGATTGCCGAAAACATTGACACGCGGCGTCTTTCCGGTTACTTTGCCAAACCTTTTTTGGAGCAGAATTTTGCCGAAAACGTTTATTTGATTTGTTCCGATGCCGCGGGATTGGTCGGAATTCGGCATTTCAAAACCGAATTTGACACCGACGGCGGGCAATAGCTTTGTTTCGTTTTTGAGTTTGATCTTGGTCGAAATGATAAAATCGCCCGCGTCGTTGGTCGAATTTCCGTCAAGCGCCAGAGGAATCGGCGAAACGGCGGTTTGCGAATTGATCGCGAGGAAATTTTGCAGCACGCCTTCGATCTGAATTTCGACGTTCGGCGCAAAACCGGTGCGGACGCGAATATCGCCGACGCGCGTCAGATCGCCTTTCAAACCCGAAAGCGGAAATTTGACGTTTTGCAGAAAATCGACGCCCGCCGCGACTTCGATCGTGCCTTGCGCCGTGATGTCAACGTCTTCGGTCAGAAGCGGACGCTGTTGGGCAAAACCAAAAACGCTCGCAAAAAGAATGATTGAAGGAATTAAAAACAGGCGGCTCATTGTTTCTAATTTTGGCATTAAAACGATTCTTTTGTAAATGCACGACCCGAAATTTTGCGAAAAGCGAGCGAAAGATCGGGAACGAGCGTGATGCCCGAAACGCGCTTGATCGCTTTGATGAAAAATTTAGCCGTCGATTTGATCGTTTTCAACCTATTGGAATTGGTGTTCAGATAATACAAATCAATCCGGTCTTTTAGCCCGTTGTTGCGCGGTTCGAGCATTTCGGCGCCCGGTAAATGACTTAAAATCTCGCGTTCGGTCGCGCCGCGAATTCCTTTTCTGAGAAGCTCTTCCCAGGTTTCGTCGGGCTTGATGCGTTTTGAAAATTTCCGCGCCATTTTTAAGGCAAGCCGATCGGGAACGTAATTTATCAGCGGCAGCATCGTCGTGTGAAGCTCGACGGGAAAAAGGCTGTTCGGCGTTTGATTGATAAACAAAAATCCGCCATCGCGAAGTTTTTCCCAAAGTTGCGGGAGAATCGTCCGGCGTTCGTGCGGAAAAAGATGTTCGTAAACCGCGCTCAGGATAATGAAATCATATTGTCCGAGATTTTCGGGGAGCGTGTCGCCGCTTGGCGATTGAAGAAACGAGACATTTTTTAGATCAAAGGCTTCGGCGCGTTTGCGGGCAACTCTGAGCGCCGATTCGACGAGTTCGACGCCCGTAATTGCGGCTTTCGGAAACATCCGGGCGAGAATATGCGTCGATGCGCCGCCGCCGCAGCCGAATTCGAGAATCGTTTTATTTTCAAAATCTTCGGGCGTGAAATAGGCGAAAATGTCGTTTTGCAGAAATTTCTGAACAAAGTTCGGGTCTTCGTCGCGCATTATCTCGAAACACAAACCCGCCGCGCCGTTGACTTCGAACATCAGCTCGATCAAGTCCATTGGATAGGCGGTTGTCCAATCGGCGGCGTAGATAAAATGTCCTTCGTTGGCGGTCACGGTCAGATGCCTGCGCCCGTCAGACAATTCTTCGATCAAAACATCGCCTTCCGCGTGATGCAGCGTCATTGCCATAAGTTAATTGAATGATAATTCATTGATCTTTTATGTCAATTACCGGTTTGTAAATTAAAAAAGGTTTCGGCAGAAATTCTACCGAAACCTTTTTTTCTAATTCAAACGCGAATTACCGGGCGTCGAAGAAATTAACCGGGAAATCTGCGCCGACGCCCCAAGTGGTAACTTGAGGTGTATTGTCGAAACTTCTGAAAACCCAGAAAGCACTCGCCGCCGTCGCCGTTGCGCCGCCGCGATAAACGGCAAGATCGGTGCGCGCGTCGCCGTCATAATCGCCTTGCGCGGGCAGATCCGAAGTTCTGCCGAAAGTTTGCGTGCGCGTGGTTCCGGTCGAACTTTGGAGAATCCACCAAACCAATGGCGAAGTCGATAAAGCGCCGGTTCGGGCAGCGGCATAATCGGTTTTACCGTCGCCGTCATAATCGCCGGGCAAGATGTAGTCGGAGTTGAAATTGCCAAACTGTTGGAACGTGATCGTGTTATCGGAGCTTCGTTTGACAATGAAATTATTGGCGGGCGAGAGCGCAAAACGGTAAACCGCGATGTCGAATTTGCCGTCGCCGTCATAATCTCCCGGAACGGGCGTATCGAAATTATTTGTTCCGTCGCCGGTGATGCCGAACGCTTCGACGCGGACGGTGCCGGTCGCGCTGTTTCTGATATACCAACCGGTCACGGCGGTCGGCGACGCGCCGGGACGGAAGATCGCCACATCGGTGATGCCGTCGCCGTCATAATCGCGCGCCACCGACGTATCGCCGTTAACGCCCCACGCATAATACTGGACATTATTATCTGAACTGCGAAGAATCCAGAATTCGCTTTGTCCGGTGCCGGTCGAGCCGTCTCTGTAGAGCGCGAGATCGGTTTTGCCGTCGCCGTCATAATCTCCCGGTGCCGGGAAATCGCGGTTGGCATCGCCCCAATCGCCGATCTGGGTTCCGCTCGTGCTGTTCTGGTTCCAATAAGTAATCGGCGCCACTCCCGGCGGCGCAATATTAGGGAAGCGCAGGACGCTCAAATCGGTTCTGCCGTCGCCATCGTTATCAACCGGACGCTGAACGCCGAGCTGACCGCGAATTTCACCGCCTCCAAAGTTTGCCGAATGGACATTGACGTAGCCCTGATGAGCACGAAGCTGCGAAAGCTGAGTTGGCGTAATCGTCGTTGAACCGCTGATCGTGCCCGACGTGCCGCCGACCGCTCCAAAATTGATCGCGACCCCGACATTTGTCCCGATCGGTGCGGGCGCATGGATATGCGATGCGATCTGATTGCTTGAAAGTCCGTTAAAAACAACCGTAAATGTCAATGCGCCGGTCGATTCGTTGACGACAATCCGGGCATAGCCGGTCGCGGTCGAAGCATTGGTCGGAACTTCCTGTGCGCTCGATAGATATGCGGTAAATATTTCGGCGTTGGCAGTTGCCGAAAGCATCAACGTAAAAACCGCAAGAACAAAAAAATTACGAAAACTCTTTTTCATTTCCCCTCCTAAATTTTAGAAAACCGTCTTTCAAGTCGAACTAATTGTTAAATCGTGAAAACTCTTGCGGGAGCGGAGAAATTTCACGTTTAAGCGATGACCCCAAAGAAGAAAGTCAATACTTCTTCTAACAAACAACATATTTTGACCCAAAAATAAAAAAATTATCCAAGGGAACATAAACTTTGTTCTTTGTATCTTTTTTTAGAAAATTTTAATCTAAGTTCTTTTTGTTGAATCTTTAAAAGAACTGAATTGCAAATATACTATAAATCGAATAGTAGCTTGCTTTATGAGAGATTGTCAACGAAATTTTGACCTGTTTTCTGAAATAATCTGCGAATCTGAAACAATCGGAGTATTTTCTATCCAAAAAAACTTTTGACTTTGGACATTGATGGCGAAAATTGGCAAAATAGCCTCAGAAACTTTACTTTCTCGCAACCGCGAATTTTTACTTAAGATGGAATTATTCGATTTCGAAAAAAAAGATCCTGAAATAAGTCCGCTGCGGCTGGTTTCGGACAATAAAGAGCCTCAATTGTTTCCGAATATCGAGAAACAATTCGTTAGTTTTATATTTTTTCGGGTCAATCCCGATTGGCGGAAACTGGAATCGGAAACAAAGCGCATTTTCAAAAGCGAATTTCAGAGCGTTTTTAATTTATTCAACGAACATCTCTTGCTTTTCAGTTATTCGCTGGTCGGTTTTGATTCAAAAGCCGATCTGATGTTTTGGCGGATCGGCGATTCGCTCGATTCGATTCAGGAGATGACCGCCAAACTTTACCGGACAAACCTCGGCAGTTATCTTGAAACGACCGATAATTATCTGGCAGTGACCAAAAAAATGATGTTTATTTCGCCGGATTCGCACGATTCGGCGGAAGACCGCTTTCACATCAAGGGCGGGCAGAAAAAATATCATTTTGTTTACCCGTGTGCGAAAAGCCGCGATTGGTATTCGATGTCGGACGAAGAACGCGCCGAATTGATGGAACAGAATTTTATGGTCGGCAAAAAATTCGAGAACATCCGAATCCATATGACGCACGCATTCGGTTTCAGCGAACAGGAATTCATTGTCAGTTTTGAAACCGACGAGCCGAAGGATTTTCTTGCGCTCGCCGAAGAAATGCGCGAAACCGCCGCCAGCAAATTCACGATGCGCGGAATGCCGGTCTACACCTGCCGCCAGCGCAGTTTGATGGAATGTCTCGATGCGATAGGTTAGTTAAGAGTCGAGAGTCAAGAGTCGAGAGAAAGATTTAACTTGACTCTCGACTCTTGACTCTCGACTCTTGACTTTTATGAAAGTTGCCAGAAAGTTTATCATCAGCGGGCAAGTGCAGGGTGTCGGTTTCCGCTTTTTTACGCAGCGCGCGGCAGCGCGGCATCAGGTTCTCGGTTATGTGCGGAATTTAGAGGACGGACGCGTCGAAGCGCTTGCCGAGGGCGATGCTCGGGCGGTCGAGGATTTCAAACACGACCTGACCGCCGGACCGACCTACTCACGCGTCGAACATATTGAAGAAGAAGTTTTAGACCCGGACAATTTATATTCATCATTCAGGATCGAGAGGTAAA
>CADEFG010000001.1 GCA_902826505.1 uncultured Acidobacteriota bacterium | reverse complement strand
TACGGTCGCTACGGTTTTACCGACGCTTTCAACCCGCATAACGGCTGGATCAACAAAGACGTCATCGGCATCGACGTCGGCATCACGCTTTTAAGCGCGGAAAACCTGCGTTCGGGCAATGTCTGGAAATGGTTTATGAAAAACAAGGAAATTCCAAAGGCATTAAAGAAAATCAAGTTGAAATAAGAGCCGTTTCCCGCCAAGGCGCAGAGGCGCAAAGAATTTATGAAGAATTATTCAAGTGATTTTATGCAAACAATATTTTCATCTTTTGTTTTAACTTTGCGCCTCTGCGCCTTGGCGGGAATCTTCTTCATCTCTTCACACGCGCAAACGCTCGCGCCGAATGCGCCCGGCAAAGACGCACAATGGTCGAGCGCGGGCAAACAAGCCGTCGGAACGAGCGCGACGCTCGAATCGAAAATCTGGTTCACACTCCAAGGCGGAATGCTGACCGAAGTTTTTTACCCGCAGGTCGATACGGCAAACGTCAACGTTTTGCAGTTTGTCGTCGTCAATCCGAAAACGAAAAAAGTCGAAACCGAGCGCGACGACGCCAATCATCAAATCAAACCTTTGCGCCCTGATTCATTGAGCTTTCAGCAGATCAACACGGCAAAATCGGGCGAATGGAAGATCACGAAAACTTACGCGACCAGCGAAAGAGATTCGCTTTTAATTGACGTTCAGTTCCAGACAAAGAATAAAAATCTAAATCTCTATATTTATTTTGATCCGTCTATTAATAACAGCGGAATGCACGACTCGGCATATTCGGATAAATTAATTTCGACTGATGGGAATATTTTCGCTTCGCTGTTTATTTCAAACGGAACAATTTCAACGGGTAAAGAAGAAACAACAAGTGGTTTTTATCAAACAAGCGACGGGTTAGAGCAACTTCGGGAGTTTGGAAAAATAGTTTCGCCATATGAGGAAGCCAAAAATGGCAATGTCGTTCAAATGGCGAAGATCAAAAACCCTCAAAAATTTCTTGTAGCTCTGGGCTTTTCGACTAACGGAAATGCCGCATGGTTAAATGCCGTATTGTCTGCCAAAAAAAGTTTTGCCGAAGTTAAAGCCGAATACGAAAAAGGTTGGGCTGATTACGCGAAAACTTTGCCGCGCGTCGCGCCGAAATATCAGGCGCAGTTTAACATGGCGGCGATGGTTTTGCGGGCGTTCGAGGATAAAACGACGCGCGGCGGAAATGTCGCGAGCCTGAGCGTTCCATGGGGCGGCGGCAACAACGGCAACGAAACGACGACCGGCTATCATCTCGTCTGGTCGCGCGATTTGTATCAGGTCGCGACGGCGCAAATGGCACTCGGCGACAATGCGGCGGCGATTCGCGCACTCGAATATTTGTTCAAATATCAGCAGCGCGACGACGGCAGTTTTCCGCAGATTTCATGGCTCGACGGTCGCACGGTTGGCGATTCGATCCAGATGGACGAAATTTCGTATCCGCTGATTTTGGCTTATCAGCTCGGCAAAACCGATAAAACGACTTACGAGAAAAACATCAAAAAGTCAGCCGATTACATCGCGAAAAACGGACCTTTTACAAAACAGGAACGCTGGGAAGAAGAATCGGGTTATTCGCCTTCGACGATCGCGGCGGAAATCGCCGGATTAGTTTGCGCGGCGGAAATCGCCAAAATGAACGGCGACGAAGCATCAGCGCGGCGTTGGCTCGAAACTGCTGACAACTGGCAATCAAACATCGAAAATTGGACGGCGACGCGCACGGGCAAATACGGCGACGGCAATTATTATCTGCGTCTTTCGCAAAACGGCAAACCCGATTCGGGTGAGAAATTAGAGCTCGGCAACGGCGCCGGAACTTTTGACGAACGCGAGATCGTTGACGCCGGATTTTTGGAATTGGTCAGATTAGGAATCAAATCGCCCGACGACGCGCTGATTCAAAAATCGCTCAAAGTCGTTGACGAGGTTTTGAAAGTCAACACGCCGAACGGCGAATGCTGGTATCGCTACAATCATGACGGTTACGGCGACACCTACGAAGGAAACCGCTGGAATTGGGATACGACGTGGCGCGGAAACGGTCATCTTTGGGCGCTTTTGACGGGCGAACGCGGGCAATATGAATTAGCGATCGCCGAGCAATGGCATGAAAATTGGGTAAAGGAAGAAAAAGAAAAGCGCAAAAACCCAAATTATCCGATAAAGAAAGTAAAAAGAAGGTGGCTTCCCGAGGCTTATAGCAGACTTGATGCGATGCTCGCTTTTTCAAACGATGGCTTGATGATTCCCGAACAAATCTGGGATCGGGCGGAAATCCCGAAAAAGATCGACTACGGTTTTATTCCGCCGACGCTCAAATTCGGCGAAGGCAATGGTTCGGCGACGCCGCTCGCGTGGTCGATGGCGCAGTTTATCCGGCTCGCGATCAATCTGAAAAACGGGCGCAATCTCGAAACGCCCGACATTGTCTACAATCGCTACGTCAAGAAAAAATAAGCTCAAGATATGCCGATTGAACGAACAAAATCTTCGCGACTTTGCGGCTTTGCGGGAAATAAATTCAGTCTGATCAGCAAATTCTTCGACGGGTAAATATTTATTTTCTCCCGCAAAGGGGCAAAGTCGCGAAGAAAAAAAAGATTTTTCAGGTTTAATTTTTCACCGTTTGTTCATCGAAAATATTCTCGCCGACATTTTTATTCTTCACCAAACTCGTGATAAGATTTGCTACTTGCTTCTATAAGGAAATCTAAAACGAGCGGAATTTTTTCTGCTTTAATTACGCTTTTATGGATAAATTTATCATCAACGGCGGAAAACCGCTGAAAGGAAAAATCGAGATCAGCGGCGCGAAAAATTCCGCTTTGCCGTGTCTCGCGGCGACGCTTTTATCGTCGGAAGTCGTTATTTTACACAATGTTCCGTATGTAAAGGATTTGATCACGCAGCGGCGTCTGCTGGAAGATCTGGGCGCGACCGTGCTGACGCCCGAACTTCGCACGCACAAGGTTAAAGCCGCGAATATCGAAACTTTCGAAGCGCCGTATGAACTCGTTAAAACGATGCGGGCGAGCGTTTTGGCGCTCGGACCGCTGCTCGCACGGTTCGGACAGGCAAAAGTTTCGCTTCCCGGCGGCTGCGCGATCGGCACGCGTCCGATCGATCTGCATCTGAAAGCGTTTGAACAGCTCGGCGCGACCGTGTCCTTAGAATCCGGCGATGTCGTCGCGCGGGCGCCGAAAGGTCGCCTGATCGGCGCCGACGTGCATTTCGAAAAAGTGACCGTTACGGGCACGGAAAATGTGATGATGGCGGCGGCTTTGGCAAGCGGCAAAACGACGATTCACAACGCCGCGCAGGAACCCGAAATCGAAGATTTAGCCGACCTTTTGAACAAAATGGGCGCCCGCATCAAAGGCGCGGGCACGGATCAGATCGAGATCGAAGGCGTCGAGGCTTTGGGCGGCGCGGAACATACGATCATTCCCGACCGGATCGAAACCGGAACTTTTATCGTTGCGGCGGCGATCACGGGCGGCGAGCTTGAAATCAAAAATTGCGAGCCCGCGCATCTTAAAGCCGTGATCGAAAAACTGCGCGAAACCGGTGTTGTCATCGAAGAACTCAACCCGACGACGCTGCTCGTCAAATGCGGCGACAACGGCTTGACCGCCAAAGATGTGACGACCGAACCGCATCCGCTTTTCCCGACCGATATGCAGGCGCAATACATGGCTTTGATGACGCAATCCGAAGGCGTTTCGACCGTTACCGAAACAATTTTCGAGAATCGTTTTATGCACGCTTCGGAACTAATCCGAATGGGCGCGAAAATCGAAATCTCGGGTAATACGGCGCGTGTTCACGGCAAAACCGAGTTGATGGGCGCGCCGGTTCAGGCATCGGATCTGCGCGCTTCGGCTTCGCTCGTGCTGGCGGCGCTCGCGGCAACCGGCGAAACTTTGATCGACCGCGTTTATCATATTGACCGCGGTTATGAAACGATCGTCAAAAAACTTCGCAATGTCGGCGCCGAAATCGAGCGAATCACCGATAATATGGCGATGGCGGCGGAAGAGGTTTAAAGCAAAAAGCAAAAAGTAAAAAGCAAAAATAAAACGCATTCTGACCTTGTCATAAGTTTTGAGCCGGACGTTTTTGCTTTTTTACTTTTTACTTTTTGCTTTTTGCTTTTATAATAACCATTCCGTTATGAACGAGAATTGTCTGTTTTGCAAAATTATTGCCGGTGAAATTCCGTCCGCCCGCGTTTATGAAGACGAAATTTGCGTCGCGTTCAATGATATTAGCCCGCAAGCCCCGACGCACGTTTTGATCGTTCCGCGCGAGCATTTCGCGTCGCTCGACAAAGCCGAAGCCGATCATCGGGAAACGCTCGGGCATCTGCTTTTGACTACCGCTCAGATCGCCCGTCAAAAAGGTTTTGCCGAAGATGGCTATCGCGTCGTCATTAATACGAATGCCGACGGCGGACAGACGGTTTTTCACCTCCACGTTCATCTGCTCGGCGGTCGCCCCTTTATTTTCCCGCCCGGCTAAATTTATACAAACGAATTTGAATTTTCTATATTCTAAGGGTCGAGAGTTTTTAACAATCAACTATTAGGAAAAATTTAATGAGAAAAATTTTTGTGGCTTTATTATTTATTTGGCTTGCTCTGCAATTTGGTTGCGGCGGTGATTCAGCAAACACAAATCAATCTAATACCAATGTGCAACCTGCGCAAACTCCGGCGGCGAATGTCAATTCAAACGTGCCGGTGCAATCAACGCCTTTGCCCGAATTTACCGATGCCGAGACGGCTTTTGCCGAGGGCAACAAACTTTTTGACGCGAACAAAACGGAACTAGCGGTTGAAGCCTATAATCAAGCCGTCAAACTAAATCCCGAGCTGGCGGAGGCGTGGTTTAAGCTCGGCGTCTCGTATTCGCTGATCGAAAAGCAAAAAGAGGTCGAATCGCTCAACGAAGAGGTTGAATTAACGCCGACCCCGACGCCGGTTAAAAAAAGCAAAAGCAAAAAAGATGCGCCGGTCGTTCGTACCAAAGATTCGGAAAAAGCATTTGAAAAAGCGGTTGCCGCGTATAAAAAAATCATTGCGAAGAATGAAAAGGACGATGCCGCCTTTTACAATCTCGGACGCTCTTACAACAAACTCGACGAAGACGAAGATGCCGAAAAAGCCCTGCGCCAAGCCGTCAAGCTCAAACCCGAGGAAACGCTTTATCAAACCGAATTCGGCGCGATCCTGATTAAATTGGCGAGATATGACGAAGCCGTTAAGGCTTTGAAAAAAGCGCTCGAAATTGACGCGGAAAATTCCGAAGCGGCGGAACTTCTCGAAAAAGCCGAAGCCGGAAAAAAACGGATTGATTTCGGCAATACACCAAAACCGCCGCAGCAACAGGACAATTTGCCGAGATCGAAACAAACCGTCAAACCGTCGGAAACCGACACGCCGGAAACGCCGGACAAGGAAGTAACGAAACCGGGCGAATCAAAACCGGAAAAGAAACCGGAAAAGAAGCCTGAAAAGAAACTCGATAAAAAAGGCGACCAGTAGAAGCTCAGCCGAAATATTTTCAATCCGGTAAATCTAACGCAAAAGATTTACCGGATTTTTTAATTGAATCTAAAATACACACTTTTGTTTGTGTTTGTGTCAACTTGACACCAATGCCGGTTTTCGGTTATCAGTTAATCTGTGAGCAATTTTTCCGTTTCTGTTTCGGTCAGCACCTTTCTATGAAAATCGAAATTGACAGCCCGCAAACTTTTTCACTCGAGAGAAAAATCAAAATGCACGAAGCCCGCGAAGCGATTATCGATCGTCTGGCGCGTGATTTGCCGACCAATATTGATCTCGAAAGATTTTTGAATGTCGTCGTTTCCGAAATCGGGCGTATGATGCAGGCTGACCGCTGCGATCTTTTGCAGCTGACGACCGACAGCGAGCTGCGAATCAGCCACGAATGGCGCAAAGATCCGACCATTCCGTCGAGTTTAGGAACGGAAATTCCGATCGACACCGAAAAACTTTCCGAACGCTTCGACATCACCAAACCGATCGCGATCAACGACATCGCCGAGGCAAAAGACGCGACGCTCAAATTTTTTGCGAAAGCGCTCGAAACAAAATCGCTTTTGATCGTGCCGATCAGTCTCAACAAAAAAGTCCTCGGATTGGTCGGGCTTCACGACACGCACGCACCGCGCGAATGGTTTGACGAGGAAATTCAGTTTCTCGAATCGATCGCCCAACAGCTTGCGATCGGTTATCAATACACGAGTCTTTATGTCGCGCAGGAACAGGAAACGCACCGCACCAACGCGCTTCTCGAAATCGCCAACACCTTGAATTCGCATTCGGATTTCAAGGTCGTTTCCGCCAAAGTTCTGGAACGCGCGGTCGAACTGGTCGGCGCCGATTACGGTGCGCTCGGCGTGCTCGACCAGACGGGCAAAAAAATCTCGCTCGCGTCATTTAAAACCGCGCCGCTGGTTAAACCGAGCAAGGTTTTGCAGATGATCGAAAAGCACGAGCAATCGCTCGATCTCGAACCTTTTCCGGCGTTGAACGACATTCTGCGCGAAGGCAAAACTCTGCGGCTGATCGACACGCAGCTGCCGTTCGCGGTTCGCCTGATCTTCAATTCGCAGCTCAACGGCAAAGCCGCGCTGGTCGCGCCGGTGCGGGTTGCCGGACAAGCCTTCGGTTTGATCGGTTTTGTCTGGAGCGAAGAAACCGCCAAACCCTTTGAAGATCACGATGTCGCGCTCGTCGAAGGAATTTCCGACCAGATCGGCACAGCCCTCGAGCGCGATCAGCTTTCGGCGGAAGTCATGCGTCTGAAATCGCAGCTTCATCAAAAACACAGCGAAATTATCGGGCAGGCGCCGACGATTCGCCGCGCGATCGAACTTGCCTTGAACGTTGCCGACACAAATACGACGGTTTTGATCAACGGCGAATCGGGCACGGGCAAAGAACTGCTGGCGAATCTGATCCATTACAATTCGGGACGCGAAAACAAACCGTATATCAAAATAAACTGCGGGGCAATTCCAGAAACCTTGCTCGAATCGGAACTTTTCGGACACGAAAAAGGCGCTTTTACCGATGCGAGAAATCAGCGCAAAGGACGTTTTGAAGAATCCGACGGCGGGACGCTTTTTCTTGACGAGATCGGCGAAATGCCGCTTTCGGCGCAAGTCAAATTGCTGCGCGTTTTGCAGGACGGCGAACTGACGCGGATCGGCGGAAACGAAGTTGTCAAAACGGATGTGCGCGTCGTTGCCGCGACAAATATTGATCTGGAAAAAGCGATCGAAGAAGGAAAATTCCGCAAAGATTTGTATTATCGCCTGTCGGTTTTCCCGATCACGCTGCCGCCCTTGCGCGAACGGATCGAAGACATTCATCTGCTCGTTTTTCATTTTCTCGAACGCTACAAAGAAAAAACCGGACGTTTTGTGTCGGGAATTTCCAAAGAAGCCTTACGCGCGCTCGTCAATTACGAATGGCTCGGCAATGTCCGCGAGCTCGAAAACGCGATCGAACGCGCCGTTATCATCGCGTCCGGTCGCCAGATCGAGCTTGACGATCTGCCCGAAGCGATTAGCAAAAAAGCCTTTGAAATGAACGCCCAAGCCCGTCACGAACGTGCCAAAGCCGCGCACGAAGGTCGTACGGTCAGCCTCGAAATCGAATTTCCCGCGACCATGGAAGAAATCGAAAAACAGGCGGTCGAAATGGCTTTGGATTATACGGCAGGCGACAAATCCCGCGCTTCAAGATTGTTAAATATCGGAAGAAAAACGCTTTATCGAAAACTCGAACAATACGAAAACGGTGAAAAATCAGAGGCTTGATTTTATTCATCGGCTTCTTCATTTTTGTGTTTTTTTAGATCGCCCGGTTTGATCATCCAAAATCGCGCAAGCCAAAATTATCGATCGCCCAGACCAGAAAAAAACTTCCAAATTTAACTGTCCTATTGTATTATGTTTATTTTCTGGTACTAAATTATCAAAAATTTGGCTGTGCTCTAACAAAATGATGTTTTTGTTCTCCCCGAACCAAAAATTTCCAATACTCTAGCCAAATTTTCAGAACGGTTTTAACCAATCTCTGAAAGTGTTGTGCTGTTTTCAAGGAGGCAATATGAAAGTGTTTTTTTCGATCCTGCTCTTTTCAATTCTTCTGCTCCTGTCAAGCCCGATCTTTGCTCAACAGACCTCGCCTGAGGATGACGGCGTTGTCAAAATCACCACCAATCTGGTGCAGTTAGATGCTATTATTACTGACAAAAATGGAAATCAGGTAACAAATCTGAAGGCGGATGAATTTGAAATTTTCCAGGACGGTAAACCGCAAAAGATCACAAATTTTTCATATATCAAATTGCCGACCCAAACAACGACCAGCGAACCGAAGCCGATTGCGGAGAACAAGGATAAAAATGCGCCGCTCCCGCCGCCTGTAAATATCAATCCTGCTTCTGCCGGACGCATTCTGACATTTATTATTGACGATGGTAATTGCACCGTTTCGCAAGTTGGAATGACGGCTTCGCGGCAGTCTTTGGAAAAATTTGTCAAAGAGCAAATGCAGCCGAATGATCTGATAGCGATTTATCGAACTCGTTCGGGAAGCAGTATGCTTCAGCAATATACTTCCGATAAATCGACACTTTTGCAAACAATACGGAAAATTCGCTGGTATCCGCCGCAAGGCTCTTGTTCAACCAGCGACGGAAGTTTTTTTGAAAGATCGCGCTCAAACTCGCCTAGCGGAATAGGAACTTCGCCGATCGAATCCGATGAGGCTCGCAAACGCCGCGAAGCCGGTGAAGATTTTGCTCTCAATAATCAGATAGTCGGAGTTATCGGCGTAATCAATTACATTGTGCGTGGCTTAGACCGTGTGCCGGGCAGAAAGGTGGTCTTTTTTCTGTCCGACGGAATTCCGTTCAGAACAAGAGACGGTAAATTCCTTTCTTCAAGTGATGTGATGCGCGATCTTACTGATTCGGCAAATCGGGCGTCGGTTGTTTTTAATACGATCGATGTGCGCGGAGTCTTCGACCCTGGATTTATCGAAGCCAAAGACGAAGTCGATGTCAGCGAGGCGATTGACCCGGTAAGACCTTCGGGAACCAGCCAAATTGCCGCTAACCGTCAAAGAGCGACCGCCAATTCACAAGACGGTTTGTTTTTTCTGGCAAATGAAACGGGCGGTCGCTTTTTTCAGGGAAGCAATAGTTTTGACGGATCTTTTCAAAAAGCCTTAAGTCAAGAAAGCGGTTATTATTTGATCGGTTATGAGCCCGAAGAAGAAACTTTTAAGGGGAAATCCTTTAATAAGATAGAAATAAAAGTTAAACGTCCCGAATTAAAAGTTATTTCACGTTCCGGTTTCATAGGTAAATCTGATACGGAAAAAGCGCAAAAACCGCGCACGGCAGACAGCGATCTTTATCAGGCGATCATCGCGCCGCTTCCAAAATCGGGATTAAATCTACGGTTGACCGCCTTTTTTGGTAATACAATTTCGGGCGGAAATTTTGTACGCTCGCTGATCAACCTTAGCGGGAACGAAATTACTTTTACTGATGATTCCAACGGCAGCAAAAAAGCCGTTTTTGATGTGATTGCGGTAACTCTGGACGAAAAAAATCAAGTGATCGACGAATTTAATAAGACTCATACATTGAAAGTGGACGAAAATACGGCAAAACTAATAAAACAAAACGGGTTGGTTTATTCCGCCGATGTGCCGATAAAAAATGACGGAACCTATAATCTGCGGGTGGCGATGCGCGATGCAAACAGTAAATTGCTCGGTTCAGCCGGACAATCGATTTCCGTGCCAAACTTAAAAAAAGGCGAATTGTTTCTTTCAGGTATGAGTATCAGCGAAGTTGATGCCAAAGGGAAATTTGTTTCGCCTTCAATGACAAAGCCTGAAAATGGATTTGTTTATGTCAGTTCCAAAAGCGTTCCGGCGGTCAGACAATTCAAAAAAGGGATGATTTTGGCTTATTCATATACTCTTTACAATCCCAAAATTGATAAGGTCACGAATTTGCCAAATCTCGCAACCCAGGTAAATTTGTACCGTGACGGTATTTTGGTTTCGCAGGGATCTTTTGAAAAAGCGAAAATTGAAAATCAGCCGGATTTGACACGGATCAACGATTTTGGCTATTTACGAATTAATGAAGCCGTTCCGGTCGGAGATTACGCCTTACAGTTAATCGTCAAAGATTTGCAAACCAACCAGACCGTTTCACAATCAATTGATTTTGAAGTGGTTAATTGACGAAATATTAACTTAATACAATCTATCGTTCAATCTCAAGATTGCTTGGCGCAAAAACAGTAAAAGCCGTTAAGTTTCGTAACTTAACGGCTTTTACTGTTTTAAGAAAAAATGGAATTTTAACCTTTTCGGAGTTCGGTCAAAACCTGTTTGGCAACGGCTTTGAGCGTATCGAAAACGCCGACGCCCTGCGAAGCAGTCGCTTCAAAAACGGGTTCGCCTTTGCGCAAGAGTTCGGCGGAAAGCTCGTCGGTCGGAATGACATTCGGCAGATCGCGTTTGTTGAGCTGGAGAACATAGGGCAAATCCATCAGATTATAGCCTTGCGATTGCAGATTTTCTTCCAGATTGTAAAGCGATTCGATATTGGCGTCCATGCGCTCTTCCTGCGAATCGGCAACAAAAACAACACCGTCAACGCCCTTTAAAATCAACTTGCGCGAAGCATCGTAATAAACCTGTCCGGGAACCGTATAAAGATGGAAACGGGTTTTAAAACCGCGCACCGTCCCGAGTTCGAGCGGCATAAAATCAAAAAACAGCGTCCGGTCGGTTTCCGTCGCTAAGCTGATCAATTTGCCTTTGGCTTGCGGCGCGGTCGAATCGTAAATATATTGCAAATTCGTCGTTTTGCCGCAAAGACCCGGACCGTAATATACAATTTTGCAGTTAATTTCGCGTGAAGCGTAATTAATAAATGTCATAAATTTTACCAGTTTATAATAGATTTAGCTGAAAAGACTGTCAATGTCTTCATCAGTAATTTCGGCGAAAAATGAATTTTCGTTAAGTCGCCCGTTATTCGAATCGCGCATCACGTCGTCAAAAATAGAAGCAACTTCGTGACTTGCCTTTTTCGTTCGCAGTTTGACCAAACCGAGCGTTGAGCGTTCATCGAAAACGACCACCAAAAGGCTTCTGCCGATCACGCTGATGAAGATGCTTTCGCGTTCGCCTTCGTGAACGACTGCCGGAAAAACATCTTCGCCGATAAGTTTTGCCATCGAAGTTGTCGCGGCAACATTACCGGCGGCTAAGCTGGAAAAACTCGTCGTATCCATATCGCCGATGTCGCCGTGAAATGCGATCGGCTGACCGTCGCGGTCAACCAGAAACACAACGCGGGCGGCGCATTCGACGCAAAGACGTGCCAGGACGTTCTTGATCCTTTGGAACTGCTGTTCGTGTATAATTACGGTTGTTTCTACCATGAAACTATTTTCTCTCTCGGAATTTGGTCAATAGAGGCAAGAAGTTGATTAGCCTTCCAAAACAACTATTTTGTGGAATTTTTTCTATTTGTCGGGCGAGCTGTTCGACAAATCACTTATATAATCTAGCATACCGACGCAAGAGTCTTCAAGTATTTTTTTGTCATCCTAAGATTTAAAATTGTTTTCATTGGTTTTAACTTTCAGTATTTAACCAAAGAACCGCAGTTACCCGAATTTTTTGAGAAGTCGGCTTTTAATGAAACAGAAATAAAAACATATTGCCCGTTAAATCGAAAAAATGTTAAACTTTTCAAGGCACACGCGCTTGCCCGGTCACCAATTTCAAAACAAATCAGAAACGATCGCGGTTTCTTCTTGCCTATTCTTCAATTTTTCGATAAATTCCCCTAAGATTAATGAGAAATCACCTTTTTTCGCAAAATTCACGCGGTTTGAATTTTGTTGCTATCGGCGGCGGCAACGGTCTTTCAACGCTGCTTTCCGGCTTGAAAAGATTTGTCGGCGCGGATGAAACCGAGCCGGTCTGGCTCAAAAATCTATCGGCAATCGTCGCCGTTTCGGACGATGGCGGAAGTTCGGGCAGACTGCGCGAAGAATTACAGATGCTTCCGCCCGGCGATATTCGCAATTGTATGGTTGCGATGAGCGAAGATTCGCATCTTTTATCAAAACTCTTTCGCCATCGTTTTAGCGGCGACGGCGAGCTTGGCGGACATAGTTTCGGCAATCTTTTTCTCGCGGCTTTAACCGAAATTACGGGCGATTTTGCCGAAGCCGTCAAACTCTCAAGCGAAATTATCGCCAGTAAAGGTCATATTTATCCCGCAACCATGGCAGACGTCCGGCTCGCTGCCGAGCTCCGGGACGGGACGGTCATTCGCGGCGAAACCAATATCGGAAAACTCGGAAATTTTATCAAACGACTCTATCTCGAACCCGAAGATTGTCATCCGCTGCCCGAAGCCCTCGCGGCGATTTACGAGGCAGATGTCATCACGGTCGGTCCCGGTTCGCTTTTTACGTCGCTCGTGCCGCCGATTCTTGTTCACGGCGTTTCGGAAGCGATCGCCGAATCTTCCGCCGTCAAGGTTTTTATCTGTAATCTGATGACGCAGCCCGGCGAAACCGACGGATTGACTTCGCGCAAGCATCTTGAAATTGTTCGCGAATACGCGCCCGAAATCGATTTTGATTATGTTGTCGTCAACAATTGCCCGATCAACGATGAGCAATTGATGCGCTATGCCGAAGAAGGCGCGGAGCAAATCGGCGTCCATGGCTCGATCACGCCCGAAACGATTGAAGGCGCAGAGGTTGTTTATGGTAATCTATTGGACGAAGGCGAAATGGTGCGCCATCATCCCGAAAAATTAGCGCAAGTTGTTTTGCTTTGCGCCGTGCAGCCAGGAAAAAATGTTTTGGTTTAGTAAATAATAAATCGAACGCGAAGAACACAAACGCGCCGGGGCGCAAAAAATAAAAGGCTATTTATTTCTTCGCGTCTTGAGCGTTAAAAATTCTCTGATTTTATGGAAAATATTCCCAACGAACAAAAAACGCTGGATGTCTTGATTCTCGCCGCCGGATTGGGAACGCGGATGCGTTCGAATTTGGCAAAAGTCCTGCACAAACTTGATGGTCGTCCGCTCATTAATCATGTTTGCCGGACGGCGACCGCGCTGGCTCCGCGCAAAGTTTACGTCGTCATCGGTCATCAGGGCGAAGATGTAAAAAGTGCGGTTTTGGAAGAATTAACGAGCGAACACGCCGAATTTGTCTGGCAAAACGAGCAGCTCGGAACCGGACACGCCGTCAATTCCGCGCGCGAATTTCTGGAAAACGAAGATTCGACACTTCTTGTTTTATCGGGCGACGTGCCGATGATCCGCGCTGAAACGCTCGCCGCATTAGTGCAGCAGCACCGCGCGCATCGCGGGAAAGGCGCGGCTTGCACGATTCTCACCGTTAAACTTGATGATCCGGCAGGTTACGGCAGAATTGTCAGAGGCGACGCGGGACTTTTCGATCGAATCGTCGAACAAAAGGACGCTTCGGAAGACGAACGAAAAATCAAGGAAATCAATTCGGGAATTTATTGTTTCGACACACGCAAACTTTTCCGGGCGCTCTCAAGCGTCAAGAACGAAAACGCGCAGGGCGAATATTATTTGACTGACGTTCCGACGCTTCTGCGGAACGAAGGCGAAGATATTTCGCTTTATCATCACAGCGATTCGAACGAGATCGAAGGCATCAACAACCGCGTTCAGCTCGCCGAAATGGAAAGAGTTTTGCGCCGCCGCGTGTTGAAAAAAATGATGCTCGATTACGGCGTGACGTTTATTGACCCGTATAATTCCTACGTCAGCGCCGAAGCGCAGATCGGACGCGACACGGTGATTTTTCCGAACGTTTCGATCGAAGGCACGACGGAAATCGGCGACGGCTGCATAATTCGTGCGGGCACGCGGATCACGAATTCAAAAGTCGGGCACGGCGTTGAGATCCGCGATCATTGCGTGATCGTCGATTCGGAAATCGGCAACGGCTGTCAGGTCGGACCGTTCGCGCATTTGCGACCGCAATCGCGGATGGAAGACGAATCGCACGTCGGCAATTTCGTCGAAATGAAAAAATCGGTCTTGGGCAGAAAATCCAAGGCAAATCATCTGACTTACCTCGGCGACGCGACGATCGGCGAAAAAACCAACATCGGCGCGGGCACGATCACCTGCAACTACGACGGCGTTAACAAACACGCGACCTCGATCGGCAATAACGTCAAAATCAGCTCGAACACGATGCTTGTCGCGCCCGTCAAAATCGGCGACGGCGCTGTCACCGGCGCAGGAAGCGTCGTCATCAAAGATGTCGAACCGAACACTCTGGTCGTCGGCGTACCGGCGAAAGTGATAAAAACTTTGAATGAAGAAGAAAATTAAACATCACAAAATATTCAATGAAATTTGAATGGGACATCAGCAAAGCTGAGCTGAACATCAAAAATCACGGTGTAAGTTTCGATGAGGCAGTTGAGGTATTTTATGATTTGAGTGCGGTTCGCGGTTTTGATGCGGAACATTCCGAAGATGAGGAAAGATTTTATATAATCGGGTTTTCGAGTCGAAGATTGCTTTTTGTGATTTATGCCGAACGCGTTAGTTCGGAAACGATTCGGATTATTACGGCGCGAAAAGCGGAAGCAAAATATCAGAAAGAATACGCGGAAGAAAATTATGGAAAAGGAGAATGAAGTTCAACCGTTTCGGTTCGGAGTTATTGAGGAAACCGAAAAAGAAGTTGTCATCGAAGTAAAGCAGGAAGACTTTGATCGTGATCTGGCTTGCGGCATTCCCGAAGATGAATTGCTCAAACCGGGCAAACATAAATTCCATCGCGTTTCGCCCGAACGTCTTGCCAAAAAAGAAGATTTGCATCCTTCGAATATAAAAGTAGAATTTCAGATGAAGCTCGATTTGGATATTTTAAGACATTTTCAACAACACGCCGAATCGGGAGAAATCGAATCATTGCAAGTTTTATTAAACGAAAAACTTCGCGCCGTGATGGACGACGAACTAAAGCTCGAAGAAGTTGAAAACCGATTATTACGGGACAAAAAATTTATCGCCGCGCTCGCCGAAGAAGTTAAAAAAGCCGCTTAAGATATGAAACGACAAATTTTGTACAGTTTAATTTTGCTCACAATTTGTTTTGTCGCGCCTATTTTCGCGCAGGAAAATTCTAAAGATACGCCTTATTTTGACCGGTTTCAGTTGAAAAACATAAATTTACTTTGTGCTTGTGAAGGCGGAGAAGAAAGAGAGAAATTAAAGGTTTTGACTGGAAATATTTGGAAGATTCTTTCCAAGAACGCGAGTCTTTCATTTGCTCTAAATGAAAATGAAATCAGCGTTACCGGCACTAGAGAAAAACTCTCGGAAGTCGAAAGTTTAATTAAAAATCTGGATAATTCCTCGATTTTGTCGGAGAAAATAAAGGAAAAACAAAATTATTCTAAAATCAGTATTCTTTACTGCTTAAAGCATCTGCCGAGCGCAATGGCTCAGCATTGGGAGTTTGATGAAGAAACGGAAAAATGGCACCAATTACTAGAAAATAAAAAATCGCCGACGGGAGAAATTTTTTACTATACTTTTGCGAGACATCTTTCGCTCACCGATTCTCCGCAAGCGGCTGAAAAATCAGAGAAATTTCTTGAATCAATTGATAAACCGAAAGAGTCTGACCTTTTGGAAGGCGACACAAGAACGGAAAAGTTTGTACTGGAAAATATACAGTTAGGTTATTGTGGAGAAAGCGGAACGGCATCGAGCCCAAATAAACAAACTCATTATTTAATTTATTTTCTTCAAAGCTATTTATCTTCTAGAGCCAAAATTGAAATTGACATCAAAACAAACACTGTGACTGTAATAGACATTCCGAGTAGATTTGAAGGAATAAAAAAATACTTTGAACAGGCAGATAAGCCTGAATCTTATGTAAATAAAGAAAAGGGCTGTTTTTTCGGAAATCAGGTTGACCGAAAACTTATTTGCAATTAAATAAATTATGTGTGGAATTGTTGGATACGTTGGAAATAAACAAGTTGTGCCGTTGATTATTGACGGACTGCGAAAGTTGGAATATCGCGGATATGATTCCGCCGGGATTGCGGTTGTTGATGAAAATTGCAATCTTTCATTGCGGCGTGCCGAGGGAAAATTGCGCAATCTCGAAGAAGCGATTCGCCTGAATCCTTTGGACGGAAATTACGGCATCGGGCATACGCGCTGGGCGACGCACGGGCGCCCGACCGAGGAAAACGCGCATCCGCATCGCGACTGCACGGGCAAGATCGTTGTCGTGCATAACGGAATTATCGAAAATTATTTGACCTTGAAAAAAGAATTGCAGGAAAAAGGTCACGAATTTAAGACCGAAACCGACACGGAAATCGTCGCGCATCTGGTCGAAGAATATCAAAAGGAAGGCTTGAATTTTGAAGAAGCGGTGCGCAAATCGGTTCAAAGATTAAAAGGGATTTTCGCGCTTTCGCTGATTTCTTCGGACGAACCCGACAAGATTATCGCTGTCCGCGAAGGTCCGCCGGTCGTCATCGGTCTCGGTGACGGAGAATTTTTCGTCGCGTCCGACATTCCTGCGATTTTACAGCACACGCGCGACGTTTTTTATCTCGGCGAAAAGGAAATCGCCGTTTTGACGAAAGATTCGGTGCGCGTCACGGATTTTGACGGCAACGTCGTCGAACCGAAACAACAGCGCATCACCTGGGATCCGATCATGGCGGAAAAAGGCGGTTTCAAACATTTTCTTTTAAAGGAAATCTACGAACAGCCGCGCGCCGTACGCGATACCGTCCGCGGGCGCGTGTCCTTAGATACGGGCAAAGTTTACCTCGACGCGATGGATATTGCCGAAGAAGATTTTCGTAACTTGCGCTCGATCAAGATCGCCGCGTGCGGAACGAGCTGGCACGCCGGAACTGCCGCCAAATATATGATCGAGGAACTCGCACGAGTGCCGGTCGAGGTTGATTACGCGTCGGAATTTCGTTACCGCAATCCGGTTTTGGACGAATCGGATCTTTTGATCGTCATTTCGCAATCGGGCGAAACCGCCGACACGATCGCCGCGATGCGCGAAGCCAAACAAGCGGGCTGCAAAGTTTTGGCGATCTGCAACGTGCAGGGTTCGATGATCACGCGCGAAGCCGACGGCACGATTCTGACGCACGCCGGACCGGAAATTTCGGTCGCTTCGACAAAGGCGTTTACGTCGCAGATCATCGCGCTTTATATTTTCGCACTGTATTTGGGCGAACTGCGCGGAAAACTCTCGGAAGAACAGGTCAAAAAACACGCGCAGGAATTGATCGAATTGCCGCTCAAGATCGAAGAAATCTTAAGCGATGCCGATACGATCGAAGAGCTTTCGCGCGAGTTTTTCCGGTCGCAGGATTTTCTTTATCTCGGACGCGGGATTAATTTTCCGGTCGCGCTCGAAGGCGCTTTAAAGCTCAAGGAAATTTCCTACATTCACGCCGAAGGCTATCCGGCGGGCGAGATGAAACACGGTCCGAACGCGCTGATCGACGAAAAACTGCCCGTCGTCATTATCAACACGCGCGAACAGGGCAACGAAGGCAGCGAATTGCGCTATGAAAAAACGCATTCGAACATCGTTGAAGTCAAGGCGCGCGACGGAATTATTTTCTCCGTCCTGACCGAGGGCGACAAGATGAGTTCGGTGGTTTCGGATCATGTCGTCGAAATCCCGCAGGTTTCCGATCTGCTCGCGCCGATTCTTTCGGTCGTGCCTTTGCAATTGCTGGCGTATCACATCGCTGTCCGGCGCGGTTGCGACGTTGACCAACCGCGCAATCTGGCGAAATCCGTGACGGTCGAGTAACACGAATGAAAGGAAGTGATATTACACAATATTATCTGTTTCATCCTGAAAACGTAGAATTTATCGAAGGGAATACGATATGGACCGGACAGGAAAAACACGATGTCTTTGAATTGTTAATGTCATTTCCTTTGGTCTTTCTTTTAATAGGATTTTTATGGTGGTCGAATATTGATTTTGAAATTAAATTGATTCTTCTATTAGTTTCCGGTCCGATTTTATTCAGCCTAATATTTTGGTTTTACCGAAAATTCAAACGTAAACGAAATTTAACTTACAAAAATCCGTTGCTTGAAGGTGTGATAACTGATTGTTTGCTCACAAACAAAGGAAGTGACACAGAAATATTTGAGGTGCGATTCATGATCGGCAATGACGAATGTTGCTTCGAAACATCATTAGCCAGAAAATTTGCCGAAACTTTAACAGAGAAAAAGATTTTAGTTGTATATCAGGACTCGAAAAATTTTTTAGTTCTTTAATAAGTACTCGATATCGAAGGATTTTGAGTAGCAGCGCAATTTGGCGAAATCCGCGACGGTCGGATAGAATTTTTGTTTGATGTAGGTTTTATATTAAGCGGAACGATCAGAGGCGCGTTCCGCTTTTTTCGCAGAAATTGGAGTTCCAGATGAATAAATATCAGGTAATTTGGCTGATCATCCGCCTGGTCGGTGTTTATTTTGCATATTTGACACTTGTTTCGTTATTTGGTTTGATAGGTTCGATTCCGGCGCTTTTTACGCTGCCGAAAATTGATGCGAACACGAAAAACGCCAACATCGCGGTCAATTCTAACCCGACGATCAGGGTGCAGCCGATTTCGCCGACCGGTAATTATAACGCGTCCGACAATACGGAGAATAAAGAAAAAACGGATGAATCCATCACGGATAAGTTTAAGGGCGAGAACGTTAAAACATTTGTCTGGTTTCTTATTCTGACCGGATTCTACGGCGCGGCGGCGTGGTATCTGCTGCGCGAAGGCAGAGTTTTGTATGAGATTTTGAATCGTGAAAAACCACACGATTCGACCAAGGAAAAAGAAGCCGAAGTAACGACGCTGAATCTTTCCGACAAGCAAAACTAACGCGAATTTTTGGCATCTTAGGTTCGGTGTGATTTTGAAACGTATGACAAAACAGAAAATTTTACTTTCCATTTCGGCGATCATTTTAGGGATTTGCGTGCTTTTAGCGTGTCAGACGAAATCCGCGCTAAGGTCTGATACCGTCAGCGCCGCGACGCCGACGCCGACGCCGACGCCGCCGAAAACCGTCGATAATGAAACGATCACGATTGCCGCCGTCGGCGATATTATGCTCGGTTCAACTTCGATCGACGAGACTTTTTTGCCGCCAAATGATGGCACGGATATTTTGAAAGAAGTCACGCCGCTGCTTTCAAAAGCCGATATAACCTTCGGAAATCTCGAAGGTCCGCTGCTCGAAGGCGGAAAAACCGAGAAATGCCCGCCGAATGCGACGCGTTGTTTTGCTTTTCGCGTCCCGACGCGCTACGGAAAATTGTTAAAAGACGCGGGTTTTGACGTTTTGAGTCTCGCCAATAATCACGCCGGCGATTTCGGCGATTACGGCAGAACGAGCACGCGAAAAGTTCTCGACGATTTGGGGATTAAACACGCCGGCAGCGACCGCCAGCAGTTTGCAATGACAATCGTCGAATCGAAAGGCAAACGCATCGCCTTTATCGGTTTCGCGCATAATAATATCGTGCCGAACGTCAACGATCTGATGCTGGCACGGACATTGGTCGAACAAGCGAATAAAAAAGCCGAGCTGGTCGTCGTTTCGTTTCACGGCGGCGCGGAAGGCTTAGACGCCCAGCATGTCCCGAACAAGACGGAAATTTTTGGCACTGAAAAGCGCGGCAATCTGCCGCTTTTTGCGCGGACGGTGATCGATGCGGGCGCGGATTTGGTGCTCGGTCACGGTCCGCACGTGCTGCGCGGAATGGAAATTTACAAAGACCGTCTGATCAATTATTCGATGGGAAATTTTGCGACCTACGGAATGTTCTCGCTTCGTGCCGAAACCGCGCTGACGGCGATATTTGAAATAAAGCTCGCGGCAGACGGAAAATTTGTCGGCGGAAAAATCTATGCCGGTAAACAACTCGGGCGCGGCGGACCGGTTTTGGATGCGGACGGCGCGGCGATACGCAAAGTGCGCGAGCTTTCGACCGCCGATTTCGCCGCCAACGCTCCGAAAATCTCCGATGACGGCAGTTTTACGAAATAGCTTTCCAGACAAACTCAAGAAAAAAAGCACTGAGGATATTCTCGGTGCTTTTTTTCTTGAAAATCTCAAAAAATTCTTGAATGTTTCAAGAAAAAGATATAAACTTTGTAGTCAATCCAAACAAAGTTCTATTATTATTGAAAGCTATGAAAAAAACATCGGTCGTTGTGATTTTTATTTTGTGTCTTTTTTTTGCGTTCTTCGAGGCAAATGCCCAATTTAACACGCCGACGATTGACGGTGTGATTTCGCCGGCTGAATATGGAGTGCATGTTGACGGTCAAAATCAGCAAGGCACGAGTTCGTCGCAAATCTGGTATCTGACGTGGGATAATGCGAATCTTTACGTTGCTGTGACAAATGCCAATCTGGCGGAAGGCGCGGTTTTGGCGATTGACCGTAATCCGGTTTCGCCGCCGAACGGCGGCACTGATGCGGACGGAACGCTCGCGGCTTTGAATTACGATTCGACGGCAATCGGAACTTTTCCGTTTCGCGCCGATTTTCGTGCCTATTTCAAAGACGGTTATCGTGATTACAACACGGCAAATGGTGCAAACGGCTGGAATTTCGGCGCGTCGGGCTTTGGAAATTATGCTTCAGGGGCGGGAAATGTGCGCGAATTGGCGATTCCATGGTCAACGATTACGGGCGCCGGTCGTCCAGCTTCATTTGTTTTTACGGCATATTTGAGTTCGTCCGGCGGATTTATTTACGGACAAGTTCCGCAGGGCAATGCGGGCGGAAATACGCCCGGAAATTGGAATCGTTATTTTGCGGTGGTCAATACAAACGACACGACTGCGACCAAACCATTTTCGCTCGACCAAACCGTCAGCACTGATGATATTCAATTTCTCGGCTTGAAACACGATACTTTCGACAGCTATTATCGTTCGCCGTTCGGTGCAGTTCCGACCGGTTCGACGGTCAATCTCAAATTCCGCACCGATTTATTAGACGTTTCGAACGTTTATCTAAAAGTTTATAAATATAATCCGCAGACCAATACGACCGATGCGGCGCAGGAATTCCCGCTTGTCTTTCTTGAAAACCGGACGGAAGGCGCGATCACCTATGCGATCTATTCGGTAAATTATGTTGCTCCTTCGACGCCTTCGATCATTTATTACAAATTCCGCGTGGTTGACGGGACGGCGACGGCATTTTACAGCGACGCTTACACGGACGATCACGATAATCTTGGACAGGGCGGCGACGGCGCGGCAGCTTCGGGCGAACCATTTAGTTCTTTTCAACTAACGGTTTATGACGCAGGGTTTACGACTCCGGCGTGGCTTCATAACGCGGCTGTTTACCAGATTTTTCCCGACCGTTTCCGCAACGGCGACATTACCAACGACTGGTGCCGGGGCGGAAATACGACGGGCTGTCCATCACTTTACGGCGGATTGATAACCGACAATATTATTCAAACGACGTGGAATACGCAGATGGTTGACCCGCGAGCGACGGGCAATAACAATGCGTACGGCGCACAATTTTACGGCGGCGATTTGAAAGGCGTGCAGGATAAGCTGGATTACATCAAAAATATGGGTTTTGATACGATCTATCTCAATCCGATTTTTAAGGCGCGTTCAAATCACGGTTACGATGCCGACGATTATCTCGGAATCGCGCCGCAGCTTGGCGGCGATGCGGCTTTTCAATCTTTGGTCGCGGCGGCAAACGCCCGGAATATGAAAATAATTCTCGACGGCGTTTGGAATCATATGTCGCAGGACAGCGAATATTTTGATTATTACGGACGTTCACCCGTTGTCGGCGCGTGTGAAAGTTTAGCTTCGCCGTATCGCAGTTGGTTCAATTTCTTTAACACGGACGCGCCTTGCGATTTTACCGATTACGAAGGTTGGTTCGGCTTCGGAGGACTTCCGGCTTTTAACGAAAGTAATGATGTCAAAGACTTTTTCTACCGCACGCCAACCAATAATGTCACGCAGTTTTGGTATGATCGCGGCGCCGGCGGCTGGCGCTTCGACGTTGCGCCCGACATCTCGCACGAGTGGTGGAACGAGTATCGCGGTTATGCGAAAACTTATAAAGCGGATGGACCGCTGATCGGCGAAGTTTTTCAAGACGCGAGTCAATATCTGGCAGGCGATCAGCTCGACGGCGTGATGAATTATCGTTTCCGCAAAAATCTGCTTGGTTTTGCGCGCGGCTTTGATTTTGAAGACAACGACAACAACGGCGGCAATAAAATCGTCGGGCTCACGCCTTCGCAATTTAACCGCGCAATGATGGCGATTCGTGAGGATTATCCTTTGGCGGCGCAAGCTGCAATGCTTAATTTGATCGATTCGCACGACACGAATCGTGCCCTTTTCACGCTCAAAAATTCGTTTGAATCTAACACGGAAGCCAAAGAACGGCTCAAACTCGCGGCGGTTTTCCAGTTTACTTACACGGGAGCGCCGATGGTTTATTACGGTGACGAAGCCGGAATCAATGCGCCTTCGCTTGCCAACAACGGAAGCGGACTTCCCGAAGACGATCCGTATAATCGTGCTCCGTATCCGTGGTCGGATGAAGCCGGAAATCAAAATGTTTATGGTCCGGCAGACACCGGTTTGATCAATTTTTATACGTCGCTCGGAGTGTTGCGGCGCAATCATCCGGCTTTGCGAACCGGCAATTTTGCAACGCTCTTGATGGGTGACATTACCGCAAGTTCAACTGACAACAACACTTTTGCCTTTGTTCGGTATGACGCCGGCGAAAAAATAATCGTTGTCATGAACAACGGTACGACATCGAATACGGCAACAATTCCGGTCGGCGCATATTTTGCGGACGGAACCGTTTTAACCGATGCTTTGAGTAACAGTTCGCTTGCGCCAACCGGAACCCACACGGTTTCGGGCGGAAATATTGTCGTGACCTTACCTGCCCGCAGCGGTGCGATCATCTCGAATTTTACCCCGACGGCAGCGAATGTCTTGATCGGCGGAAAGATCATAAATGGAAAAGGCAACGGACAGGTAAATGTGCGGATTTCTTTAACGGATTCAAACGGAAACACCAGAACGGCGGTGAGTAATTCCTTCGGCTTTTATCATTTTCAAAATGTTCCGGTCGGCGGAACATACATAATTTCCGCCCAAAGCCGGCGTTATCAGATCGAAAATCCGACGCGGGTTTTAGTCGTTAACGAAGCTCGAAATGATATAGACTTTGTTATTTCGCAGTAGGAAAAGATGAAAAACCGTTTACAAAACCGACCGATTTGTAAACGGTTTTTGCGGCATTTTTATTTTTTCTCTTCCTTCCCGATCTTTTCTATTAATCTGGTCGCGTGATTGCGCGCAATCAGCGGAATGCGTTCGTCATTGCCTAATTCCTTCAAAAAAGGAATCAGCTGAGTGGCATCGGAAACCTCATTTCGCCTGATATATGAATCAATCATATCCATTAATTTTGGTGATTCGAGCGGTTGATTGACCCGCGCCAGATTGATATCGAAAATCCAAATATACTGATTGCTGATTTTGCGATATTCGTCCGCCAATGTTTTTGCGTCCTGATTTTGCGTCCAGTTAAATTTTGTTTCCCGCATCCGTCCGTTCTTTTTTATTTTTATCGTGATATTGCCGAGATGCGAATAATCTTTTTCGTATTGGTAATTTTCCGTCGAATCAAAAAAATTCAGCGCGGTCAGTGCGGCGTTGATTCTTCCAAGCGCGGCGGGCGAAACCTCGATCGGGTCAGAAATTACCTCGTCGGAAATACTTTTCATAAACGAAATTTTGCCTTTGCCGCTTTCGTCATGCTCGATCAGAACTTTTGAAACCGTAAAGGCGGGCTGCGAAAATTCGTAAAAATAATTCGGTGCATCTTTTGTCGCAAGCGCATTATTTGAAGAATTTCCGTTTACCGGACGCTCGTTTTTTTTGGTCGGCGTTTTAACCGGCTCGGCTTCCGCATTTTGCGACGGCGAAACTTGCGGGGTCGGTGTCGGCGTCGGTTTGATATTCTTTTTGACGGGCTTTTTCGTCTGGGCAAAAAACGAAACCGCTAGTCCTGAAATTGTTACCGCGATTAAAATTGCAAATATAAATTTCTTCATAAATCACTCAAATCTGACGGAAACGACTTTTGAAATTCCGGCTTCCTGCATCGTCACGCCGTAAAGCGCCCGCGCCGCTTCCATCGTTCGCTTGTTGTGCGTGATAACGATAAACTGAGTTTTCTCAGCCATTTCCGCGATTTTATCAACAAATCTTCCGACGTTTGCATCGTCGAGCGGCGCATCAACTTCGTCCAGCAGACAAAACGGCGACGGGCGATAACGAAAGATCGCCATCACGAGCGCGATCGCCGTCATCGCTTTCTCGCCGCCCGAGAGAAGCAAAATATTCTGCAAACGCTTGCCCGGCGGCTGGGCAACGACCTCGATTCCCGCTTCGAGAATATCTTCGGATTCGAGCAAAGTCATCTCGCCGCGACCGCCGCCGAAAAGCTCTTGAAAAAACTCGATAAAGTTTGCGTTGATCGCCTCGAATGCTTCCTTAAACCGCGACCGCGACCGCTCTTTGATCTCGCGCAAGGCTTCTTCCGCCGCCGCGATACTGTCAATAATATCCTGACGCTGCGAGGTCAGAAACAAAAGTCTTTCCTCCGTGTCCGCCAGTTCTTCGAGCGCGAGCATATTTATCGCGCCGAAATTATCGAGCTTTTCACGCAAATCGTCCGCGCGCGTCCGCGCCGTTTCCAGATCGAAATCTTCCGCGACCGTCTCGTTTTCAACCAATTCGATCAGCGATAAATTCAATTCGTGCGAACAATTTTCGTTGACGCTTCGGAGTTTTGTGATCGCTTCGGTCTGCCGGATTTCGAGCGCGGCACGTTCGTTTCGAGCGTCTGCCGAATTTTTGTTGAGTTCCGCCAGTTCGGAACTCATCGCATCTGCCGTTTCACGCGCATTTTTAAGATGCGCGGTCGCGCCGATAAGTTCGTTTTGTTCCGCTTCCTGATCGCTCGCGGCAAGCGCAACTTTTTCTTCGATGTCGGCGATTGAAGCGGCGAGCGCCTTTTGTTTGCCTTCGGTTTCGAGAATTTCCAGATTCTGCCGAGCCTGACGCGAATCGAGTTCTTTAAACTCGTTTTCAACGCGCCGCAAAGCATTTTGCGCCGACCGCCGGCGTTCTTCGCTTGTTGCCGCAAGCGTCCGTTTCTCGTTCAAAATCGTATTCTCAGCTTCGGTTTTTGACCGCACTTCATTTAATTTGTTTGAAATTTCCGCCAATTTTTCAGAAGTCCCGACGCGCGCTTTTTCGGCTTTTTCGGCGTTGATCCGCGCTTCTTTTTGTTTTGTCTGGATTTCGCCGAGTTCCGCATCGATCTGCGCAATTTCTTCGGCGACGACCTTTTTATGACGTTCGGCGCGTTCGGTTTCTGCCCGCGCCGATTTTTCCTGAATTTCCAATGACAGCAAATCGCGCTCGACCTGCACGATAAAAGATTGCAGATCAACGATTTGTCCTTCTTTTTCGGCTAAATTCCGACGCGCTTTTTCGGTTTCCTTTTCGCTTTTTTCGGTTTCCTTCGTTAAATCCTTGATTGTCGTTTCAAGCTCGCGCAGTTCGCGTTTGAACGCCAGCAGCGACGAGTTTTTCTCGTTGGCGTTCGTTTTTCCGCTGACAAAAAGTTTTCCGCCAAAAATAAAATCGCCTTCCGAATCGATCAAGTTTACATTCGATTCGGCAATTTTATCGCTTAAATTTTCAACCAATTCCAAAGACATTTCACGCGGAAAAACCTCTGCCAAAACTTCCGCAAAATCATCCGAAACACCAAGCAGATCTTGGATTTTGGATTTTGGATTTGAAAATTCAGTTGTGTTGTTCAACCCGGTCGCTGCCGCTCGCGGTTCTGACTTTGCGACTTTGCGACTTTGCGACTTTGCGGGAAAAACCAAAACCGCGATTCGCCCGAGATTCGATTTCTTCAAATATTCGACCGTCTTTTGCGCATCGGTTTCCGATTCAACCAGCACCGTCTGCAAAAACGCGCCGAAAAGATTTTCGACCGCTTTTTCGACTTTTTCCCCGACGTTAAATTGATCCGCTAAAGTACCCGAAAACTTGACGCCGATTTTCGATTGTTCGGCGAAAAGTTTCTGCACCGAAGGCGCGTAAACAGCGCGTTTTTCGTCTAGCTCCTGCAAGGTTTCGAGCCTGTTTTGCTTGCGCGAAAATTGGTTTTGCAACTCGCGTAAAGCTTTTTCCGCTGCTTGCAAAAGCGAGCGCGCGGCGCCCGATTCGACCAGAAAATTTTGCTTTTCGTTGTGTAAATCCTTGAGTTTCTCGCGTTTTTCGCGCAAATCTTTTTCGAGCCGGACGGCTTCTTTGGCGTGTTCGGCATGCGTTTCTTCGGCGCGGATTCGTTCGCGGCGCAAACCTTCGGCACGCTCTTTTAATCTTTCGAGGTTGTTTTCAAGCTGTCGCCCGATTTCCGCAAATCGCTCGACCGCCGCCGTGTGCTGCAGAACTTCGCCGCGCATCGTTTCGAGGTCGACTTCGATTTCGCGCAATTCTTCCAATTTCGACTGGTATTTTTTCTCGGCAGACTGAAATTCCAGAACATTTTTTTCGGCTTCTGCCAATTCTTTGCGTTCGTCCTTTTTGAGCCGTTCGATTTCCGAATCGAAAAGTTTCCGGCGCTGTTCGGTCGCTTGCGTTTCGCCTTTCAAAATGCCGAGCCGTACTTTGAGATTTTCAATTTGTTCCTGACGATAGGTTTTTTCCCGCGCATTGCGGTCTCTTTCAAGAACATTTTCGGCGTGCCGGGCACGAATTTCCGAAAGATTTTCTTCCGACTCGCGCGCTTTTTGGGTCGCTTCGCGAAAAGCTTCGTCCTTCTCGGCGACGCGAGCAAAAATTGCGCGTTCCGTTTTGACCGCTTCCGTCAACTTTTCTTCCAATTCATTGACCAAATCGGTCAAATATCCGCCTTCGGCAGTGAAAAGATTTTTTAAGAGCACACGAAATTCTTCGCGCAATAATTTGTAACGCCGCGTTTTCGCGGCTTGGCGGCGCAGCGAGTTTGCCTGTGTTTCAATTTCGGAAACAATATCGGAAATGCGCGAAAGATTGCTTTTGGCGGATTCAAGCCGCGCTTCGGCGGCGCGTTGGCGCGTGCGGAATTTGCTGATTCCGGCGGCTTCTTCGATCAAACCGCGCCGGTCCGATGGTTTTGCCGATAAGATCTGACCGATCCGACCTTGTTCGATGATCGCGTAATGCGCTCCCGACAAACCCGTGCCCGCGAACAAATCCTGAATGTCGCGCAGACGACAAGTTTTGCCGTTCAATTGATATTCGCTTTCGCCCGAAAGATAAAGCCTTCGCGTGACGGAAATCGCTTCGCCCGGCGCAAAATCGAGCGCGAAACTTCTTGGTTTCCAATGGCGTTTCGTTCTGACTTTTTTCTCGACGATTTGAACCGAACCGACTTGCGCCGCTTGTGCCGTTTCGAGTTCTTCGGTGTGAAAACCGTTTTCCTGATCCCTGACCGCTGATTGCTGATCGCCAATTGTGTCTTCCGTTTCAAAATCTTCGACCTGGACGGCGTTTTCGTCGAGATCGCTCAAGGCTTCGTCAATGTCGCTCAGATCTTCTTCATCGCCAACGAATATTGATTCTTCGTCACGGACGAGATGCAGAACGACTTCCGCCATGCCCGACGGTTTGCGTTTGCTGGTGCCCTGAAAGACAACGTCCTTCATTTCCGCGCCGCGCAGTTGTTTGGCGCGCTGTTCGCCTAAAACCCACGCGATACTTTCTGAAACATTGCTGTTGTGAACAATGAAATTTCCCGCGACGAAATTATGAGTTTCGTCAATGCTCAAATCATAAACCCAATTTTCAGTTGGTTCAATTTCCTCAACGTTGACGATTTCATCCCAAAATACATCTGAATTTGCAAGAATCGAAAGTTGTTCCAACACATTTTCAGCCGGTTGAATATTTGGGCTTAATTGTTTGATTTGTCCGATAACTTCGTTTAAACCGCTTCGACTTGCTTCACATATTCTGCTCGTATAAGCGGCGATTTTAGGGGAATTTTGACGGTTTGGTTTTATTTTGACTTGAGCTAATTTTACAGCCTCACGGACGAGTTCGGTTGCGCTTGGAACTAAATCACGATTCGGATTAGTTGAAATCTCCATATTTCGGAGTTTTTCCAACGATTTTTGTTTTTCCCCGACAAAAGATAACTTTCGAGCAGTTTCTGCAAGTTGTTTTGAACCGTAAATTAAAACCGAATAATATGTGCGAACGGTTTTTTTAATCGTATTTGAAGCATATTTTTGCTTTGGTCGAAGATACGCAAAAATACCTAATTGTAAAAGTAGAGAAATTGTTTGTTCGGCTAATTTCTTGCTTGCAGTTGAATATTCGATATAGTTTAGCAATTTTCCATTACTTTTTTGCGGACGCGAACAAACGTAGGCATCGCCCTCAAATAGTCCTGAAAGAAACGACCATTTCGTTTCAGCCTCAGACTCGAAAATCTGCGGCGGAATTTCTTTTTCAAAAGAGTTAGAATTTATCGAAAAATTAAAGAACTTGTCCAAAAGTTGACAAAGCGATTTTGAAAAAATGAAACTGTCGGTTGATCCTTTTTTGTATTGTTTTTGAGCTACGCTGACATCAAAAACTTTCCTGGCAAGCCTTTCAAAATCCTGATTAACAGCTTCGTCAGAATTAACAAACCAAACTTGATTTGAGTAAGTATTACGACCTTCGGCAATTAACAAGCCTAAAAAACGAGCCAGATCGGGCGAAAAGTTTTGCGGAATTTTCAAGAAGCCGGCTCCTTTTGATTTTATTTCATTTTCAAAAAATGGATTCTCAAAAACACGGGAAAGCTTTTGCAGTTCGGCAACATTTATGGATTGTTTATTTCGTAATCCTCCAACGACACTTCTTGGAACTTGTGCTTTTTCAGTCCAATTTTCAATGGTTCCAAAATAATTTTTTCCTTTTTCAGTCCAATCTTTGAGATTGTCAGAAAATGGAAGGAAAACATTATCATTATCATAAAAATTATCAAAACAATCTTTTAGTGAGAATTTTATATTTTTCTCGCTAGTTTTTAAGATTCGCGGAACCGCAATTTTTACGCCTTTTTTTACCTCATCGCTCCGAAGTGTCAGAAGTTTTCCGTTCTTCAGAGTGAATAAAGGATGATACGGCGTGGCTTTGATTGCGCGTCCCGAAAGCGTTTTTATTAAAAGAAGTTTCGGAGTTGTTTCGCGTTTGATAAAAGCGGAAATTTTACGCGGTTCAATTTTTAATGTTTTTGGATTAAGCGAGAGAATTTCGATGTTTTGCGGATTTTCGCGCGTTAAAAATCCGTCATCAAATTGCTCTCTGAAAAATGATTCTTCTAATGCGTTTTCGACTAATTCACGAATTTCAACTTCCTTGCCATTGGACAAAGTTATCATTGTGTCGCCGCTGACGCATTTGCCGCAACCATTTGGACCAACAACGGCGGTGATTCCGTTGCCTGTAAAGACGATTTCCGTGTAATCGGCGAAAGATTTGAAGCCTGTAATTTCGAGACGTTGAAGTTTGAACATTGTATAGTGCTTTGGGGCGTAAGTTTGCACTATATTTTGTTGTTTTCAGGAGTTGAAGTCAAATGAAAAGGGAAAAAGGGAAAAGGTGAAAAAGGGAAAAAGTCGGTTTGAACTCACTAAACCGACTTTTTCCCTTTTCTACTCTTTCCCTTTTTCCCTTTTAAAAATCTTCGTCGCGCAGGTTTCGCAAGCCTTGTTTTTCGGCGCGTTCGTTGTCGAGTTCGGTGAGCACGTCGAGCAGAAAGTTGGTGTTGCTCGAAATGCTGATGACGATCGGAAATTCAAATTCGGAAGTTGAAAATTCAAAAGTGCCGCTGTTGATATCGATGATTTTCCGGAAAGCCGTGACACCGTTATGTCCGTTGCATTCGGCATCGACGATCTTGCCTTCGTTAAACGAAACGCTCGCCAGATGAAGATCGGATTTAAGAACGAGCAAGCCGGTCATTCGTGCGCTTTCGATGACCTGCACGGCATCGAAGATCGAAACATACGCGAGATTTCCGGCAAACGTCACATCGGTGCGCACTTTTTGCGGCGTTTTATCGCGAGTTTGAGCAAATTCGGGACGCCGTGCGCGGCGAATTGCTTCGAGTCCGGGCGCGACCGAAATTCGCGGGTCAAGCAGTTTGGCTTCCTGCAAACGATCGTAAGCGAGGTCAAAATCTTCGCGTCCGATGTAGAGATTAACGAGCGCCAGACATTGCCGCGCGGCTTCGTCGAGATTTTTTTGCGTGATGCAGATGTCGCGCATTTTTTCGCGCAGAGAAATCGAGCGCGGACTGCGTTCGATCGATTCGTGCAAGAGTTGAAAGGCTTTGTCGGGCGAACGGTATTTGACAAACAGGTCGGCATCAAGCAAAACCGATTCGATGGAAACCTCGCTGACCGGAACGGATGGTTTTTCTAAAACTTGGCTCATATTTCTTTACGATGAACAACTTTGTTCAACCTTTTAAAACTAACATATTAATTCACAAAAAGTCACCAAATTTTTAATGCGATCGAATAAAAAAGCGGGATTGTTTTTAACAAAACAATCCCGCTTAAAATTTGCCTGAGCGTCAATTAAAAATCGAATCTCAAACCGAGCCGGATTTCACGCGGACGATAAGTTCGCGTCGGAACGAAAAAATTCGCCTGCGGATCAGGTGCATTAATAAACGCCGTGCCAAAGCTGAAAACCCGCGCGTTAAGCACCTTGTTAAATTCGATATTCTAGCGCAGTTTAAATATCGCGTTAAATTTAAGTTCCCTGCTGACATTCATATCAAACAGGAAAAGCCTCGCCCCGCGTACAGTATATGCCGGAAGTGTACATCCCAACGTT